>SLSM01000036.1 GCA_007130445.1 Trueperaceae bacterium
CGATCACGCCCCAGGCGCCCAGGTCGAGCGCCTTCATCACCAGGTGCGGTTGGTTCCAGGCGACGCGCACGACGGCGGGCACGCCCGCGAGCGTCAGCACCTGCAGCAACCGCAGCGCGTCGGCGTCGTCGATGGCGCCGTGTTGCATGTCGAGCGCGACCGCGTCGTAGCCGGCTCGGGCCGTCGCTTCGGCCACGAGCGGATCGGGTGAGGTGAGCCAGCCGAGGGCCAGCGGGCCGGGCCCGGCGAGACGGGCGCGCAGCGATGGGGTGGCCATGGCCGCCAGCATGGCACGCTCAGAGCGCCGTTGCGAACGCCTCCAGCGGCACCATCTCGCGGCGGCGTCCGCGCACGATGGCGAGGGCGTCGATGCCGCGCTGCGTCAACCCGGCGTGGACGGTGGCCCAGGCGTGATGGACCTCATCGGGCCGGTGCGCGTCGGAGCCGAAGGTGAGCGGCACGCCGGCGGCGTGGAGTCGCTCGATCAGGCCCCAGGCGGGGAACGGCTCGTCGACCTTGCGGTAGCCGGACGTGTTGATCTCGACGGCCACGTCGGCGGCGCGCAGCGCCGCCACCGTCGCGTCCCACTCGCGCTCGGGCGCGCTGGGCGGGCGCGGCGCTCTCGCCTTCATGGCGTCGATGTGCGCCATCACGTCGAACATGCCGGTGCCGGCGGCGGCGCGCACCAGCTGGTGGTAGCGGGCGTACGCGGCGTCCACGTCGTCGTTGCGCGCCCAGCGCGCGCGGTCGTAGACGTGGAAGCCGTCGACGTAGTGGACGGATCCCAACACGACGTCGAGCCGGCGGTCGGCCAGCAGCGCGCGGTACGCCGCCTCGCGGCCCGGGATGTAGTCTGCCTCGACGCCGACGAGGAGCTCGAGCCGGCCCGCGAGGCGCGCCTGCAACGCCGCGGCCTCGGCGAGGTAGCCGTTCCAGGCCGACGCGGGCATGTGCATGCCGGGGGCGGGATCGTCGACGCCGGACGCGAGCAGCAGCGGTGCGTGGTCGGTGACCGCGAGGGCCCGTAGGCCGCGCCGCAACGCGGCGTCGGCGTACATGGCGATGCTTCCGGCGGCGTGGCCACAGCGTTCGTGGTGGGTGTGGAGATCGATCACGCGTCAGCCTAGCTCTTCACGGAGCCCGTGAGACCCGCGATGAAGTAGCGCTGCAGGGCGAGGAACAGCACGAGGACTGGCACGATGGAGATCAGTGCCGCTGCCGTGAGGCCGGTCCAGTCGGTGTTGTACTCGCCCACGAAGGCGTAGAGACCCACCGTCAGCGTCCGCAGGTCGGGGTTGTTGAGCGTCAGCACGAGGGGTGTGAAGAACGAGTTCCAGGTCCACATGAACTGCAACACGACGGTCGTCGCGATCATCGGCTTGGCGAGCGGCAGCATCACGTGGATGAAGGTCTGCCCGAAGGTGGCACCATCGAGCTCGGCGGCCTCGTCGAGCTCTTTCGGTATGCCGCTGAAGTGTGCCATGAACAGCAGCGCGAACAGCACCGGCGCGGCGCCAGCCTCGGCCAGGATGAGGCCTGGCAGCGTGTTCAGGAGGCCGAGCTCACGGATGAGCTGGTAGACCGGGATGATGGTGTACCCCTTCGGGATGAAGAGCGTCGCCGCGTAGAGCACGATCAGGGGACGTTTGCCGGGGAACTGGACGCGGGCGAGGGCGTAGCCGGTCAGGGCGGAGATGACCACGACGATCACGACCGTCGACACCGTGACGATGACCGAGTTCTGGAAGTACTGCGAGAAGTTGGCAACCTCCCACGCTCGCACGTAGTTCTCGGTGCGGAACTGCTCGGGGAGGAGTTCGAGACCGCGCGAGAGGAACTCGCGGTTGGTCTTGAACGACGACGACACCATCCAGATGAACGGGTAGATCCAGATGAGTGCGACGGCCGCCAACACGACCTGCACGGGGAGTTGCCTCAGCAGCGTCTGCAGCCTCATCGGCGCACCTGCGATGCGCGGCGTGCCAGCAGCGACAGGACCAGCGAGATGAGGAACACCGTGACGCCGAAGAACACGCCGGCAGCCGATGCGTAGCCGAGTTGCGGCAGGCCGCCTGCGAAGCTGGTGAAGGCGTAGCGGTAGATGTAGAGCTCCATGAACTCGGTCGCGAAGCCGGGACCGCCCTCGGTCATCGTGAAGATGAGGTCGAACGCGGTGAGGGCGTCGACCATGCTGAAGAGCAGGACCACCACACCCACCGGTACGAGCAAGGGAACCGTGATGTGGCGGAAGGTCTGCCAGAAGTTGGCGCCGTCGACCTTGGCGGCGTCGTAGAGCTCGACCGGAAGAGACTGGAGGCCGGCCAACCACATGATCATCTTGATGCCGAGCCACTTCCACGACGCGACCAGGATGAGCGCGATCATCGCGGTGTCGCCTTGGGCCAGCCAGCGGATCGGTCGGTCGATGAGCCCGAGCAGCTGCAGCCCGTTGTTCACGAGGCCGTCGTGCGAGGCGAAGATCGAGCGCATGACGATGCCGATGACGGCCGAGGTGGTGACGACGGGGATGAAGAAGAGGGTGCGGTAGACGTTGCGTCCGTAGAGTCTCTCGGAGTTGAGCAAGATAGCGATGAGGAGCGCCAGCGGCAGCTGCAGCGCGACCGTGCCGGCCATGAAGATGAAGCTCTTCTGGAAGGCGTTCCAGAACAGCTCGTCCGCCAGGATGCGGGTGTAGTTGCGCAGGCCGACGAAGCGGTCCAGCGGACCGAAGCCGGGCCACTCGAAGAGCGAATAGACGTGCGTCATCACGATCGGATACAGCGTGAACGCAGTGACGAGGATGAGCTGTGGCACCACGAAGGCGTAGGCCCAGAGGAGCCGACTGCGGTTGCGGTGGACGCGAGGCGCGCGTGCGCCGGCGTGGCTGGTCATGCGTCGCCTCCTTCGGACGGGCGGGAGGTGTCGCGTGGGCCGGCCCAGTTCGGGCGGGCCCACGCGTCGGCGGCCAGTAGTGGTTGACGGTCGGTTCCCAGCCCGGGAAGACCCAATCGCTCTCGTCGACGCTGGCGCCGTCGGCGCTCGCCTCCGCGAGCGCTTCCGCCAGGAAGGCGTTCTGCTGGGCACCGTAGCTCGCCAGGAAGCCGCTCACGTCGAAGGCGCCGTCGGCCAGGAAGCCTTGCATCGACTCCCCGAAGGGCCGTGTCGCGGTCTTGCCGGCGAGGCGCACGACGGTCTCGAGCTGATCGCCGTTCTCCATCACGGGCGAAGGAAGCACGATGGTGCCGAGCTCGGTGAGCCGCACGAGCTCGCGGAAGGCGTCCGACGTGTAGAGCTCGTCGCGGGCGTTCAGCTCGGGGATGGGCGTCAGGTCGACCGCGCCCTCGATCAGCAGCGGATAGTAGTCGTCGCTGAGCCACTCGAAGAGTCGTGCGGCCGCGGCGGCGTTGGGGCTGCGCGTCGCGACGGCGAAGGCGTTCTGACTACCGCCCTCGACGCCCCACAGCACTGGTCCGCCGTCGCGCGAAGGCAGCATGGCGATGCCGAAGTCGAGGTCGGGCTCGGTGCGCAGCAGCTCCTGCAGACGCCAGGAGCCGTCGAACAGGAAGGCGGCCTGGCCGGCGGCCCATTGTGCGGTGGCTTGCGAGCGCCCGGTGTTGAGGAAGTCGGGGTGGACGGCGTCCGAGGACATCAGTTCGGCGAAGAAACCGATGGCCTCTTGGATGCCGCTCGGGTCGAAGAGCTCGCCCGTGGTCCAGTTCACCATGCGGCCCGGGAGGTGCTCGGCCGGGACACCGTGTGCATCGGCGGCCGTGGTCGCGAGCTGCAGGATCACGCGCTCGTTGAACCAGCCAGAGGTGAAGCCCAGGTGGAGGCCGTACACGCGGCCGTTGCCGGCCTCGGTCACCGTGTTGGCCTGCTCGACGAACGCGTCCCAGGTGACGGGCGGCGCGTCGGGGTCGAGACCCGCGGCGCGCATCACGTCACGGTTGTAGTACAGGAACAGGGAAGCGCGGCGGAAGGAGCGGTCGGGCCAGGCGTAGATCTCGCCGCCCACGGTCGTGCTGCCCTCCCACCAGGTGGCGGGGTCGAAGCGGTCGCGGAAGCCCTCGGAGAAGTGCGGTTCGAGGGACTGGATCAGGCCCAGCGACACCAGGCGCGGGACGGGTACGGAGTTGTGGACCTGGAACATGTCGGGCAGATCGCCGCCGGAGATCGCCGCTTGCAGCGCGCCAGGATAGGCGTCGGCGGCGAACGTCACGATGCGCACGCGCACGTCCGGGTTGGCTTCGTGGAACCGCTCGACGCTCGTGCCGAGGAGATCGACGGTCTCGGGCGTGCGGACCCACATGGTGAGTTGCGTGGTCTGGGCGAGCGCGTGCGCGCCGAACGCGAGCGCGGCGAGCAGGAGGAGGGCGAGTCGGGGTCGTGGCATGGTCGCTCCTTTCGAGGGGCGGATGGTCTGAGAACGCGGGTGCCAACGTTGGCACGGGTGCCAACGTACCGGCCGAACGTCATGGCCCTGTACCGTCATCGCAGGCCTACCGGCGCTGGCCCCACCGACGCGCGTTGGACGAGGCGCACGTCGAGGACGGGAGGAGGCTCGGGTTCGCGACCCTCGATGCGGGCCAGGAGCATCTCGAAGGCGGTCGCTCCGACCCGCTCCAGAGGTTGCGCGACGGTGGTCAGGCGGGGCCAGTAGTGGCGTGCGGCAGGCATGTCGTCGAAACCGACGACCGACACGTCGCCCGGGATCGCGAGACCGCGTTCGTGCAGGGCCCCGTAGACACCCAGCGCGACGGCGTCGCTCGCGGCGAAGATCGCGCTGACTCCGGCATCGTCGTCGAGCAGGCGCGTCGTGAGGTCGAAGCCGGCCTGCGGTGTCCAGTCACCGTAACGGCACGTGGCGTCGTCGAAGACGGACCGCAGGCCGAGGAAACGCTCACGAGCATGGGGTGAGTCGTGCTCTCCGCCGACGAACGCGACACGCCGGTGGCCGTGATCACGGAGCAAGGCGGCAGCGAGGGCTGCACCGCCGTGGTTGTCGACACGGGCCTCTTCGAGCGTCGCGAGCGGCAGGTCGAGTCCGGACTCGGGGTAGTGGCGCGGCGACATGAGCAGCAGCCCGTCGAAGCGGTGTTCGCGGAAGAGCTGGGGTCCTGGCGCCGCCGTGCCGTGAGGCGCGCGGTAGCCGGCGACGACCATGGAGTACCCGTGCGCCCGCGCCTCGGCTTCTGCGCCGGCAGCGAAGGCGGCGACGTTGGGGTCGGCCAGGCTCGGCACCAGGAAGGCGAACGACCTGGTGCGGCTGGTCACCATGGCGCGCGCTGCGGCGTTGGGCCGGTAATCGAGTTCGCGTGCGGCCAGCACGACGCGTTGCCGCGTCGTTTCGGAGATGCGCGGGTGATCGCGCATGGCGCGCGAGACCGTCGAGACGTCGACACCGGCGAGGCGTGCGACGTCCTTGATGGTGGTGCGCTTCACGCGTTCGTGGGCGCGTTCGTGGGCGCGTTCGAGCGCCACCACTGCGCCGTGTCCAAACGTTTGCACATCATCGTGCCACGAGGATGGCACGCGTACTCGGCGACGTCAACCCCCCCGGCGCACGTGTCGAGGTTCGAACGTCCGTGCGGTCGCGCGGGCGTCAGCCCAGCGCGACCGCACGGTACCGATCGATCAGCGACATGGTGGCGTCGCCGTGCTGGTGCACGGGCTCGAACCAGGCGTCGACGCGGGGCGCGGGCGCCGGTGCGCCTCCCAGCGCCCGCCAGCCGAGCCAGGCGGCGCCCTCCGCCGCGCCGACGTCGAGCGCGGCGCCGTCCTCGTCGACCGGGCGGCCGAGCGGCAGTCCCAGCGTGTCGGCCAGGATCGTGAGCCAGGCGTCGCTGGTCGCACCGCCGCCGGTGGCGAGCAGACGCTCCGGGCGCGTGAGCGGCGTCATGACGTCGAGCGCGTCGCGGAGCGAGCACGCGACGCCCTCCAGGACGGCGCGCACGACGTCGGCGTGGGTCGTCGCCAGCGACAGCCCGTGGAACGACCCGCGCAGATCGGCGCGCAGGTGGGGCGTGCGCTCACCGGCCAGGTAGGGCTTGAAGGTCACCCCGTTCGAGCCGACGGGTGCGCCGGCGGCCTCCGACACGAGGTCGGCGTACGAGCGCCCCGGTGTGAACGTGTCGCGGTACCAACGCAGGCTGCCTGCGGCTGCGAGGGTGACGCCCAGCAGCAGGTAGGCGCCGTCGGCGTGGGCGAACAGATGGACCCGGCCGGCGGGGTCGGGCGTCGGCGCGTCGAGCGGCACCTGCAGCACGCCGCTCGTGCCGAGGCTGACGCTGCCGACCTCGGGATGCGCGCGGCCGAGCGCCAGGCCGGTCGCGGCGGCCGCGTTGTCGCCGGCGCCGGCGATCACGGACGTGTCGACGGGGATGCCGGTGCGCCCGGCGACCTCGGAACGCAGACCGCCGACGACCGCGTCGGAGGCCACGAGTCGTGGCCACAAGCCGGGATCGAGGTCGAGCGCTCCCAGGATCTCGGTGTCCCAGACGCCGTCGGCGAGGTGGTACGCGCCGCTGCCCGAGGCGTCGCACGGTTCGGCGACCGCCTCGCCCGTCAGGTGTAGACCGAGGTCGTCCTTCGGCAGCATGATGTGCGCCGCCGCGGCGAAGGCCCGCGGCTCGTGGCGCCGCAGCCACAGCACTTTGGGCAACTGGAACCCGGTGATCGCCGGATTGCCGGTACGTGCCACGAGGCGCTCGCGGCCGACGAGGCGAGTGATCTCGTCGACCTCCTCGGCGGTGCGCTGGTCGTTCCACAGCAGGGCAGGGTGGAGCGCTCGCCCGCCGGCGTCGCGCGCCACCATGCCGTGCATCTGTCCGGCCAGGGCGATCGCCGCGACGCGGTCGCCGCCGACCGCACCCGCGACCTCCGCGAGCGCACCCTCGGCGGCCGTCCGCCAGGCGTCCGGGTCCTGCTGCGTCCAGCCGGGCCGCGGCGTCTCAAGGTCGAGGGGGTGGTCGGCGCGCGCAACGACGCGTCCAGTCGCGTCTTGCGCCACCACCCCCACGCCCGAGGTGCCGAGGTCGACGCCCAGCACCAGGTCGCGCATCAACGCTCGCCCAGCAGCAGCTCGACGGTGAGCTGATCGAGCCGTTCGAGCCCCGGCCCACGCGCGCGCAATGACGGAAGGTCGAACGAGCGCGCCTTCAGGGCCTCGGCGTGCTCGGCGCCGTAGCGCGGCGGCCAGGCCAGCTCGGGGTCGTCGGCTCGGTACGCCGCCAGCGCAGCCTGGATCTCAGGGTCGGCGTCGAAGTGCGCGACCTTGGCGGCCAGCATCTTGTAGGTGCGCATGCAACCCGCGGCGAACGCCCACACGCCGTCCTCGTCCTCGGTGCGCAGCGCGTGCGCATCGAAGTGCCGCGGCCCGTCGTAGTGGCGCTCGAGCAACATGACGGTGAAGAACGCCGACTTGAGGTTCTCGGCGCCGAAGCGCAGGTCCTGGTCGAAGCGGCCTGCCACCTGGTCGTTCAGATCGACGTGGAAGAGCTTGCCGGCGTCGATCGCAGCCGCGATCGCGTGCGGGAACGACAGGCCGGCCATCGTCTCGTGCGCGAACTCGGGGTTGACGCCGACCATGCCGGGCTGCTGCAGCGTGGCGATGAAGCCGAGGGCGCTGCCGACGGTGGGGAGGAAGGCGTGTCCGCGCGGCTCGTTCGGCTTGGGCTCGAGCGCGAAGCGCAGCTCATACCCCTGGGCGATGGCGTAGTCGCACAGGTAGTCGAGCGCGTCGCGATACCACGACAGGGCGTCGATCAGCTTGCCGCCCGCGTCGACCTCGGCGCCTTCGCGGCCGCCCCAGAAGACGTAGGTCTTGGCGCCGAGTTCGACCCCGAGGTCCATCGATCGCATCGTCTTGGCGATGGCGTAATGGCGCACTCTGGCGTCGGCGCTGGTGAAGGCGCCGTCCTTGAACACCGGGTCGGTGAACAAGTTGGTGGTCGCCATCGGTACCACCAGCCCGTGGTCCGCGAGCGCACGCTTGAAGGTCGCCACGATGCGGTCGCGTTCAGCCGCGCCCGTGCCGTCCGGCACCAGGTCGTGGTCGTGGAGGTTGACGCCGTACGCGCCGAGCTCCGCGAGCTTGGCGACGAGGTAGGTCGGATCGCGTGGCGCGCGGGTGGGCTCGCCGAACGGGTCGCGGCCGACGTTGCCGACGGTCCAGAGGCCGAACGTGAAGCGGTCGTCAGGGGTGGGGGTGAAGGGGTCCATGCGGTCTCCTCGCGTCACGCGTTCGCGCTGGGGAAGGGCGTCCACTTGGCGTCGCTGGCGGCGCTCGCCACGGTGGTCTCGATGAAGCGCACGCCCCGCGCGCCGTCGGCCACGGTCGGGTAATCGCCGTCGGCCCCTTGTCCGGCGGCGTGCCGGTGGATGGCCGCCGCGATCTCGCCGTACACGTTCGCGAACGCCTCGAGGTAGCCCTCGGGATGCCCGGCGGGGATGCGTGTTGCCGCTGCGGCCTCGGGCCCCAGGTAGGGGTTGCTGCGGCGCAGCAGCTGGACCGGCTGGTCGAGCGGCGCGTACCACAGCTCGTTCGGGTTCTCCTGGTGCCAGCGCAGCGAGCCGGTCTCGCCGTACACCTGCAGGACCAGGTCGTTCTCATGGCCGATCTCCACTTGGGACGCCATCAACACGCCCTTGGCGCCGCCGTGGAAGCGCAGCAGCAGGTTGCCGTCGTCGTCGAGGCGTCGGCCCGGGACGAAGGTGGTGAGGTCGGCGCAGATCGCCTCGAGCTCCAGACCCGTGACCGTGGCGACCAGGTTCTCGGCGTGCGAACCGATGTCGCCGATGGCGCCGGCGGCGCCCGAACGCGCGGGGTCGGTGCGCCACTCGGCCTGCTTGGCGCCGCTGTCCTCGAGCTTGGTGGCGAGCCAGCCCTGGTGGTAGCCGACGACGACCTTGCGCACCGCGCCGATGCGCCCCTCGCGCACGAAGCGCCGCATCTCCTTCACCAGCGGGTAGCCGGTGTAGTTGTAGGTCACACCGAAGACGATGCGACGCTCGCGCACGATGCGCTCGAGGTCGGCCGCCTGCTCGCTGGTGTGGACCAGCGGCTTGTCGGAGACCACGTGGAAGCCGGCCTCGGCGAAGGCCTTGGCCACGGGGTAGTGGACGTGGTTAGGCGTGACGATCGAGACCAGCTCGATGCGCTCGTCCTCGGGCAGGGCCAACTCGCCCTCGAGCATGGCCTGCCAACTGTCGTAGGCGCGCTCATCGGGCAACCGCAGTGCGCGTGCGGAGCGCTTCGCCTTCTCGGGCGTGGACGAGAGCGCGCCGGCGCTGAACACGTAACGGTGGTCGATCGCCATTGCGTGGCGGTGGACCGCGCCGATGAAGGCGTCGATGCCGCCGCCCACCATGCCGTAGCGCAGCGGGCGGGTCATGCGTCGTCCTTCGCGAAGGCGGCATCGAACGCGACGCCCGAGGGGGCGAAGTCGATCTGCTTGCAGAACGCGGCCGATTCGGTGCCGCCGTGGACACGGTCCATCCGGACGTCTTCCCACTCCACCGACAGCGGTCCTTGGTAGTCGATGTCGTTGAGCGCGACGATGATCTCTTCGAAGTCGACGTCGCCGCGGCCGACGCTCCGGAAGTCCCAGTAGCGGCGCGCGTCGCCGAAGTCGGTGTGGCCGCCGAATACGCCGGCCGAGCCGTCGCCGCGGCCCCACCAGGCGTCCTTCATGTGCACGTGGACGATCCGGTCCGGGAAGCGGCGCAAGAAGGCGACGTAGTCGACGCCCTGATAGCCGAGGTGCGAGGGGTCGTAGTTGAAGCCGAACGCCGGATGACCGTCGACCGCGGTGATGGCCCGCTCCGCGCTGGCGATGTCGAAGGCGATCTCGGTGGGGTGCACCTCGAGGCCGAAGCGGATGCCGAGCTCGGCATAGGCGTCGAGGATCGGGGTGAAGCGCCGGCCGAAGTCCGCGAACCCTTCGTCCCAGTACGCCTGCGACGTGGGCGGGAAGGCATACAGGGCGTGCCAGATCGACGACCCGGTGAAGCCGTTGACGACGTTCAGTCCGAGCGCGGCGGCGGCCTTGCCGGTGGCGATCATCTCCTCGGCGGCGCGCTGGCGGACCCCCTCGGGCTCGCCGTCGCCCCACACGTGCTCGGGCAGGATCGCCTTGTGACGCTCGTCGATGCGGTCGCAGACCGCCTGGCCGGCGAGGTGGTTGGAGATCGCGAACAGCTGCAAGTCGTGCTGGGCGAGCAGGTCCTTGCGCCCCTGGGCGTAGGCCGGGTCCTCGGCGGCGCGGCGGACGTCGAGGTGATCGCCCCAGCAGGCGAGCTCCAAGCCGTCGTAGCCCATCTCGCGCGCGAGTGGTGCGAGTTCGGCGAGCGGGAGGTCGGCCCATTGGCCGGTGAAGAGTGTGACGGGTCGTGGCATGGTGCCTCCGTTGGCCGCCCGCTCCGCCCCGCGTGCTGCGCTTCGTGCGCTACGGGTCGGGCGGGCGGGGGCGGTCGGTGTGCGTTCAGGTGTGGGGCGTCAGGTGCTGCCGCCCCACGTGGGTGTCGTCGGGGCTCAGAAGGGGCTGTCGGGGAAGTAGTAGTCGGCTGCGTTCTCGGGCGTGATGAGCGGGCTGTCGAGGATGTA
>SLSM01000025.1 GCA_007130445.1 Trueperaceae bacterium
CGGAGGCGTCGCGGAGCGCACGCTCGTGGTCGTGACCAGCGACCACGGCGCCCTGCCGGGCGACCGCGTGCTGGCCGCCGACGGTTCCGTCATGCTCGACGAAGCCGGCGAGGAGGTGTACCGAACCTACGGCCACGACCCGTCGGGCGGATGGCGCGGTTCGAAGGGGCACGCGTGGGAGGGGGGCCACCGCGTCCCGCTCGTCGTGCGGCCGCCCGAGCCGCGGCTCGAGGGGGGCGTCGACGAGCGGCTGGTGTCGCTGGTCGACCTCGTCCCGACGATCGCCGAGCTGGCCGGTGTCCCCCTGCCGAACGGCGCCGCTCCGGACGGCGTCGCGTTCGCCTCGGCGTTGAGCCCCGACGCCCCGGTGCACGCCGAGCGCGACCACCTCGTCCTCCACTCCGAGGCCGGCGTGTTCGGCCTCCGCTCCGGCCCATGGAAGCTCATCGAAGGCACTGAGGGCTCTGGCGGGTGGCCGCCACCAGCCGGCGGCGCACCTGTGCCCGGGGCGCCGGGTCAGCTCTACGACCTCGCGTCCGACCCTGGCGAGACCACCAACCGCTACGCCGAGCGCCCCGACCTCGTGCGCGACCTCGGCGCGCTGCTCGACGCCGTGCGCCGAGGCGACGGCGCGGCGCGCTGACGAGCGCACCCGTCCGAGCGCTTCCGGCGATGCCCAGGCAGGGCAGGCGCGTCGTGGCCGCCGTCATCACCGTCAATCGTTGTGGTACACGGACTCCATCACGCTCCACGACGCCGTCCCGGGCAACGGTACCTGCATCGGGTCGCAGCGAGCGAGCCACGCGCGATTGCGTGGCTCGGCGTCGAGCGCGGCGAGGTCGCCCTCCAGATCGCTGCCGTCGTACTCGTAGTACGCGAACTCGTACAGCCGCCCGTCCGGGAGGCGGTGCAGGAAGATGCTGAAGTTCGTGATGTGGTACTTCCGCAACAGGTCGCGAACACCCGGTTCGTCGTCGGCGTGGAGGCGTCGGTACGCCTCCACTGCGTCGTCGCGCAGTCCGATGACCATGCCGACGCGTTGCACCGAACGGTTTCGTGGTCGTGCCATGGTCCGCCCTCCAGGGCCTCCTCGAGAAGGCCTACGCCCCCGTCGCGTTCGAGGGCGTTCTCCGGAACGCGTCGAGGAGCATCCGATGGATGTCGTCGCGCTCTGCGATCCGTGGGTTGTTCTTGTAGTCGGGTAAGACCCTGCTGTGATCGGCGATCAGCGAGAGGTCGGCTTCCGTGACGCCGTGCTCCGCGAGGTTGGTCCAGAGCCCGATCGCCTTGAGGAACGTCTCGATCACGATCGGTGAGCGCTCGGCCGCTGCCTCGTCAGCAACGTCCTCGAGGGCTGGATCGAGGATGCGCGCCATCGCCGCGAAGCGCTCGATGGCCGAGGCGTACGTGAACGCGACCACCTGCGGGTACACGAACGCGAGGGCCTCGGCGTGCGCGACCGTGGGGCATTGCCCACCGATCGTCATGGCGATGCCGTGCGGCAGCGTCACACCCGTGTTCGCGATGCACAGGCCTGCCAACGTGTCCGCCCAGGCCAACCGCTCTCGGGCCTCCTTGTCGCGGCCGTCTTGCACGGCACGTGGCAGGTAGGCCGCCACCAACCTCATCGCTTCCAGGGCCATCAGATCGGTGTACGGAGCGTTGCCGACGTGGATGTAGCTCTCGAATGCGTGGCAGAAGATGTCGAACCCCGTGGTCGCCGTCACGTGCGTCGGCGCGCTCTCGACCAGTTCCGGGTCGACGATGCTGGTGCGAGGGTAGAGGAGCTCGTGGTAGAGCGCCGACTTCGTGGACTCGCTCGCGTTGCTGATCACCGCGACCTGCGTCACCTGCGATCCCGTTCCGGACGTCGTGGTGATCGTCACGATCGGCAACGTGCGCTCGGTCGGTTGCGTATCGCGGAAGAAGAGATAATCCCAGGCGCTGCCGTCGTGCACGGCCTCCACGGCGATGGCTTTGGCGACGTCCATGCTCGAGCCGCCGCCGACCCCGAGCACGACGTCGGCTCCGAAGGTGCGCGCCAGTGCGGCACCCTCCGTGACGCAGTCGGTCGTCGGGTTCGGCATCACGCCGTCGAAGTGCTCGTAGGCGACGCCATGTGCATCGAGCGACGCCTTGACGCGTCGGTAGATGTCGACGAACGCGTGCCGCTCCGGACCCGACACGATGAGGCAGCGGCTGCCGTACTTGGCCACCGCTTCACCAGCGCGGTCGACGGTGCCGGCGCCGAAGATGAGTTCCGTTGGTTGGAAGTACCGAAAGTGTGTACTGTTCATGGGAATCTCCTCTGCATGAGCTCGTGGAACACGGTGACGGGGTGGGGCTCACGCAACGTCGATCATCACCTTCATGGCGTCCTTGCCCGAGACGATGTCCTCGTAGGCACCGAGGTAGCCATCGAAGGGAACGTGGTGGGTGATGAGGGGCTCCAGCATCAGCCGCCCCTCGGCGAGGAGACGAACGGCCGTCTCGAAGTCCTCACGCTGGTACATGAGGGACCCGACCACGTTGAGTTCACGGTCCTGCACCAAGCCGACGTCGACCGCCGGCTTCTTGCCGAACACGCCGACGACGACGATCGTACTGCCCTTGCGCGCGACCGAGATGGCTTGGCTCA
>SLSM01000156.1 GCA_007130445.1 Trueperaceae bacterium
GCCTCGTCGAGGCCGATCAGCCGGATCCAGGCGGTCGTCGTGGTGCGGTCGGAATCCATGCCCGATCGTACGCCCGGGCGCTCACGCGCGTAGGCGACGGAGCGCGACGTCGATCGAGGGCTCGAAGCCGCCGAGGCGCTCCGTGACGGCGGCTCTGCGCCAGGCCGAGGCGCTCGACGCGCACCACGCCGGGTGGATCGGCGTCGAGGATGCTCGGAAGAGCGATGAGGTGGAGCACCAACGCGTGCCGACGGCGCCGGTCGGTCACCAGGTCGGAGCGATCCTCGCCGCACGCCTCGCGCCAGCGCGCCAGGCAGCGTTCGATGCGGGTCGTCTCGTTCGGGACGACGTCATCGACGATGGATGCTGACCCGCTCGTGGCGTCAGCACGCGCGTGCGACCCAAGCGACCCGACCCGTCCGGTCATCCAGGTGACGGAACACGATCACGTCTGCGAGGACGATGATGCCTATGATGACGACCCCACACCGTCGACCGGTCGCAACGCTCGCCCTTGCCGCGTTGCTCGCGATCTCTGCCGCGGCGCTGGCCGCGCCGCCCACGTGGTTGTCGCTCGAACTGAGCGACGCCCGGACCGGCGAGGTGTTCACGCTCGGCGACTTCGAGGGTCGCACCGTCCTGGTGGAGCCGATGGCGACGTGGTGCAGCAGCTGCAGGCGGCAGATGACCGTGCTGCGCGACGTGATCGCCGGGCTCGATCCCGACGCGTTCGCGTTCGTCGCCTTGAGCGTCGAGACCGCGCTGGCACCGAGCGAGCTCGCGCGCTACGCCGACACGCAGGGATTCGAGTGGACGTTCGCGGTCTCGTCGCCGGAGCTGCTGCGTGCGCTCACCGCGACGTTCGGCTTCAGTGCGGCGAACCCGCCCGCCACCCCGCACTTCATCATCCGCCCCGACGGGAGCGTCGGCGAGCTGTCCACCGGCTTCCGCAGCGCGGAGCAGCTCGTCGCGGCGCTCACGGAGGCCGCCGCGTTGGAATGAGCCAGCTGGTGCAGGCGTTCGTGCTCGGCAACGGCGCGATCCTCACCAACGTCTGCCTGCTCCCCCTCTATCCGGGCCTGATCGCCTTCCTCGCCGGAACGAGCGGCGGCGACGCGCGGGCCCGCCGGGCCACGCCGTGGCTCGGTCTGGTGGTACTGGCCGGCATCCTGACGCTGATGACCGCGGTGGGCTTCGCGCTGTACGCGCTCCAGCGCTCGTTCGGCCCGGTGCTCCAGGTGCTGTTGCCGGCGATCTACGCGGCCGTGATCGTGCTCGGGCTGGTGATGCTGCTCGGCGTCAACCCGTTCACGCGCATCGCCACGCTGCGATCGCCCGTCTTCCGGAACCCGTTCGCGACGGCCTTCGCGTACGGTGTGCTGCTCGGCCCGATGACGCTGCCGTGCACCGGTCCGATCGTCGTCAGCGCGTTCTTGGTCGGGGCGGGCAGCGTGGCCGTGCTGAGCGACGGCCTGCTGTACTTCCTGGCGTTCGGGCTCGGCTTCGGGTGGCCGCTGGTGCTGCTCCCGCTGCTCGCGACGCCGCTGCAACGCCGCGGCGTCGGTTGGCTCGGGCGTCGGCACGGCCTGCTGACGCGCGTGTCCGGGGCGCTCCTGGTGGCGATCGGCGCGTTCGGCGTGTGGACCGAGGTGCTGCCCAACGTGTGAGCGTCCGATGAGGCTCATGAAAGAGTGCTGAACGCTCGTTCCACGGTTCCCTTGACACGGCTTCGGGTGCCTCGCTACAATCGCTGAAAGCGGTTTCATAGAGAGGCGAGTGAATGGCCACGATCCGGGACGTCTCACAGCTCGCACGAGTCTCTCAGGCCACGGTCTCACGTGTCCTGAACGGCGCCGTGCCGGTGAGTCCCGAGAAGCGCGCCGCGGTGCTGGCCGCCGTCGAACGCCTCGACTACCGCCCCAATGCCTTCGCACGCAGCCTCGCCACCAACCGCTCCGGCGCGCTCGGCGCGCTGGTCAGCGAGCTCTCGAGCGCCGTCTACGGCGACATCATCCGGGGCATCGAGAGCGTGGCCGAGGAACACGGCATGCACCTCGTCGTGTCGAGCGGCCACGCCAGCGCCGAGACCGAGCGGCGCTCGTACGACTTCCTCGAACAGCGCCGCACCGACGCCCTGATCCTCCAAGTCGACGCGACCACCGACGAGGAGCTCAGCGGGTGGGCCGCGAGTGGCGACCTGCCGATCGTCGTCGTCGGCCGCTACATCGCGGCGATCGCCGAACGCTGCGTCTACCTCGACAACGTCGCCGGCGGCGAGCTCGCCACCCGCTACCTGCTCGAGCGCGGCCACCGACGCATCGCCCACATCACCGGCCTGATGCGCATCCCCGACGCCCGCGATCGACTCGAGGGGTACCGCCGAGCACTCGCATCACACGGTGTTCCGATCGACGAGTCGCTCATCGCGAACGGCGCGTTCGTAGAGGACGGCGGCGAGCGCGCCATGCGCAGCCTGCTCGAGCGCGACACGACCTTCAGCGCCGTGTTCGTCGCCAACGACCAGTCCGCCGCCGGTGCGCTCAAGGCCCTGCGTGACGCCGGCAAGCGCGTCCCGGAGGACGTCTCGATCGTCGGCTTCGACGACACCATCGTCGCCCACTACCTCTACCC
>SLSM01000039.1 GCA_007130445.1 Trueperaceae bacterium
AGGTGGCGGTGGCGATCATCGCCGAGTCGGGGCTCTCGTACCTCGGCTTCGGCATCCAGCCGCCGACCGCCACGTGGGGCAACATGCTCAAGGACGCCCAGACGTACCTGACGAGGATGCCGTGGTTGGCGGTGTTCCCGGGCGTGATGATCTTCCTGACGGTCATGTCGGTGAACGCCATCGGCGACGGCCTGCGCGACGCGTTCGATCCGCGCAAGGCGCTGTAGGTCGCTGCGGACGTGCGTTGATCGATCACGTGCTGCGCGCGACGCCGTCGCACGTGTGACGCTCGGTTGACGGTAGCTCGACGATGGTGACACGGCCGACTCCCTAGGGTGCGTGCGATGGAGCCAGGCGACGGGCCCGGCCCCCGTGACGTGACAGGGAGGAAGACCACATGCGACGAATCTTGGTAGCGATGGTAGTCGTTGCTGGGGCGGCGTTGATCGGTGCCGCATCGGCCAGACTGACCCAAGGAGGAGGGGGAGCGACGCCTGCCGAGCGCGACACGCTCGTGCTCCGAGCCGACCACGCGGCGTCTGAGGCAGCGCTGCAGCGCGACATCGAGGACCTCTTCGCCGCGGTTCGAGCGTACGGCGACGTCGAGGTGGCCGCAGCGGACGGATACGCCCCGGCGAGCGGCTGCATGACCAGCGACCTGGGGGCGCAGGGCATCCACCTGGCGAGCGACGAGCTGTTCGTGCCGGCCGTCGACGCGCACGCGCCTCAACTGTTGATGTACGAGCCGCAAGCGGACGGGAGTCTGCGCTTCATCGGTATCGAGTACCTGGTGTTCCAGGAGGCCTGGCACGCGGCGGGGCACGAGGAGCGGCCGGTGTTGTTCGGCCAGACGTTCGGCCTGAACGAGACCCTGCTCGACGAGCCGTTCTACCTGCTCCACGTGTGGATCGCGCAGTACAACCCGCTCGGCCTGTTCGCCGACTGGAACCCGCTGGTCGACTGCTCGCACGAGGGTGCCGTCGAGGCGATGCATGGTGTGGGCGGTCGTTGATGCTGCGGCGCGCGACGGTGGCCCTCGCCGGGCTCGTGCTCGCGGCACTCGCCGCGGCGCAGGAGGGCGGCCTGCGGATCACCACCTTGGCGCAGGTCGACCTCGCGACGGTGGTGCACGCACCGCTCCAGTTCCGGCTGTTGCAGGTGACCGTGGGCGCCGGTGAGGTGGCGTCCTACCGCGTGAGCGACGGCATGGTGTACCAGCTCGCCGGCGCTCAGACCGTGGTCGCGGACGAACGCGGTGTCGACCTGTCGGCGGGCGAAGGCGCGGCCGTCGGCTCGGACGGCGCGGTCACCTTCGCGACGCTGGGCGACGCCCCGTCCGAGTTCCTCCTCTTCGTCCTCGCACCCGCTGCCGAGGCCGATGCGCCGGCCGTCGTGGCGTCGGGCAGGGTCGTCGAGCTGTTCCGCGGCGCGGCACCGCTGCCTGGCCTGGTGGACGGACCCTACGGCTTCGATCTGACGCGGCTCGACTTCGAGCCCCACACGCCGATCAACGACCCCCACTACCGGACCGGTGGCGCGCTGTATTACGTCCTGGCCGGGGCCGGCGAGTTCACGGCCGCCGGAATCACCACGCGCATGCCCGCCGGGAGCGTGGTCTACGAGCCGTACGGCCTCGTCCACCAGTGGGCCAACGCCCACGACGAGGTGACGACGGTGGTGCTCGCCAACATCTCGCCCGAGGGCGTACCCGCCGTCGAGTTCGGTGTCCCGCCCGCCGACGATCGTTGACGGACGGCCCACGAGGCTGCCGCGCCATGGCGCGGCAGCCGCTATGGTGATGCATGCTGGACGTGGGCGCCACCGCGGTGCGGCTCCTCGGCCGGCCGGCGGTGCGCGACGGCACGGCGTGGGTCGAGCTCCCGCACGGCAAGTCGAGCGCCATCGCGCTCTACCTCGCCGTCGTCGGTGGCTGGGTCGGACGCGACGCGCTCGGCTACCTGTTCTGGCCCGACGAGCCGCAGGCCCGCGCTCGCAGCAACCTTCGGGCGCTCACGTGGCGGTTGGCGCACGCTCCGCATACGCGTCGCCTGGAGCGCGAGCGTACGAGGCTGCGCTGGCCGGTGTCGACCGACGTGGCGGACGTCCGTCACGCCTTCGACGCGGGGCATTGGCACCGCGCCTGGTCGCTCGCTCGCGCGGAGCTGCTCGCCGGTTTCAGCGTGCCTGAGGCGCCCGAGTTCGAGCGCTGGCTGGAGGTCGAGCGCTCGGATCTGCGCGACCTGGCCCGTCGGGCAGGGTTGCGGGCGGTCGAGGCGAGTGTCGAGGGAGGCGACCTCGACGCCGCGGTCGAGGTCGCCGGCGCCCTGCACCGCTCGGATCCCCTTGACGAGATGGTGCTTCGGACGTACCTCGTGGGGCTCGCCCGGAGGGGCGAGCGCCACGAGCTGCTCGCCGTCTACGACCGCTTCCGTCGTGACCTGGCGGTCGAACTCGAGGTGGTGCCGGAGGAGGCGACGGTCGCACTCGTCGAGGCCCTGCGCTCGGCGGCGCCGAGCGCCGTCGAGCCGCGTCCTGGCGCCGGCTACGCCAGGCTCGACGAGGTCGCGCAGCCGGGTGCGATCCCGGCGCAGCCAACGCGGTTCGTGGGCCGCGTGCGGGAGCTGGCCGCCGTCGGCGAGCGCTTGCGGGAAGACGGCTGTCGACTCCTCACGATCGTCGGCCCGGGTGGCGTCGGGAAGACACGCCTGGCGATCGAGCTCGCGGCAGCGCTCACGGCGGAGTCCGGTGACCGCGTGCGCTTCGTCGACCTCGCCACCGTAGGCACGCTCGACGGCATGGTGATGGCGATCGCCACCGCCGTCGGCGCCGTCGTGCCCGTCGGCGGCGATGCGGACGAGCACCTGCTGCGACAGTTGGGCCGGCGCGAGATGCTGCTGGTGCTCGACAACTTCGAGCACTTGGTCGACCACCGCGGGCTGATCGCCGACATGATGGCCCGCGCGGCCGGCGTCCGCATCGTCGCGACGTCGCGCGTCCGGCTGGCGCTGCCCGGCGAGCGGCTGTTCGATCTCGCCGGGATGCGCGTCGCGAGCGAATGGCCGGGCGAGGAGCCGCCCGACGCCGTCACGCTGTTCGTGCGCTGCGCGCGGCGCGTCCGTCCCGATCTCGCGCTCACACCCGACGAGCTGCGTCGCGTCGCCAGGATCGGCGCCATGGTCGAGGGCCTGCCGCTCGCGCTGGAACTCGCGGCGACGTGGCTGCGGGTGCTGACGATCGAGGCGATCGAAGCCGAGCTCGGCCGCGGCGCCCGTCTCCTGGAGGTCGCCGACCACGGGCCGTCCGAGCGCCATGCGGGCATCCGCGCGGTCTTCGACCACTCCTGGTCGCTGCTGCGGCCGCGTGAGCGCGCTGCGCTCCGCGCGCTCGCGGTGTTCCGCGGTGGTTGGACGCGCGAGGCCGCGGCGGAGGTCGCGGACGTCGACCTGCCCGTGTTGCTCACGCTGGTCGACGCGTCGCTCGTCCGGCGCGACTCGAGCGGCCGGTTCACCTGGCATCCATTGGTGGGCGAGTACGCCGCCGATCGTGCGGCCGAGGCGCACGACGAGCACGCGGCCGTCGCCGATCGGCACGCTCGGTACTTCCTGGCGCTCGTCGGTGCCCGCGCGGCCGACCGAGGGCGGCTGGACGCCGGGCCGCGGTTCGCGCATGCGGACGTCGAGATGCCGAACGTGCAGGCGGCTTGGAGCCACATGGTCGCGCTGCGTGACGAGGACGTGCTCGCCGAGGCCTGCCACGGACTGTGGGCCGTGTGCTTCGCGAGCAACCGCCTCAGAGCGTTGCAGACGATGCTGCGCTCGGCTCTGGCGATCGCGACGCCCGGTGGGGCGTTGCGCGGCCGCGCCGCCGTGTGGCTCGGGTGCACCCTGTGCCAGGGGAGCGCCGCCATCGACGTCGGTCGCGCCATCGTGTCGAGCGAGGGCGTGGCTCTGTTGGAGGAGGGCGTCTCCGTAGCCGCGCGGCGCGGCGCCGACGCGGACCTGGCGCGCGGCCTCCAAGAGCTGGGCGTCGCCTACGGCTTGGCCGGACGCCGTGACGATGCACAGCGGGCGTTGCGGCGCGCCATGGCCGTCTACCGATCCTTGGCAGACGCCACCGGCGTTGCGATCATGACGTCGCTGTTCGCCGAGTTCGAGCCGGACTTCGCGACCGCGGTGGAGGGCTTCAGGTCGGCGATCGAGGTCGCGACCGAGGCGGGCGCGGCGTTCCCCGTGATGATGGCCGAGGAGAGCGGCGCAGCCAGGCTCTTCCTCGGCTTCGGTGCGTACCGGGAGGCGGCCGCAGCGCTGGCGAAGCACACCGACCTATGCAGGCGCATGGGCTTCGAGCACTGGGCGGACCACGGGCGCCTGGAGCATGCCGAGATCGAGGCCTCCGCGGGGGCGCTGAGCGCGGCGGGCGAGCTGCTGGCGCAGAGCCTCGACGGCGCCATGGGAACGGTGTCGGACGACGCCGAGGGCTACGTGGCGACGGCCACCTCGCTGCTCGGCTGGATCGCCTCCATGGAGGGTGACGCGGTCGCCGCGGCCGACCACTGTCGGCGTGCCCTGGCCGCGCCGGACGGGGCGCTCCGCCCGGCCGCAGCGGTCCGCAGCATGACCGTGTTGGCAGCGCTCGCGCTGGCGAGCCGCGACGTGGACGGTGCCTCGGGTTGGCTCGGCCGCGCGCGCGCGGCGCTGGTCGGCGTGCAGCGGCTCGCCTTCGGCAAAGGCACCGTACCGGCGGCCGACGTGCCCCTGTGGCTGCGCATGCTGACGGTCGAGGTCGACATGGCGTTGGCCGCGGACGACCTCGATGGAGCCCGGGCCGGCGCGATCGAGGCGCTGACGATCGCGTGCGAGAGCGATCAACAGCCCGCGGCAACGCTCGCCCTGATGGTGTCGGCGCGCCTGCTGGCCGCCTGCGGCCAGCAGGGTGAGGCGCGGGCGCTCGTCGCCACCGTGTTGGGTCACCCGGCGACGCCGTTCGACGCGATCCTGGCTGCGCGGCGGCTCGACGGCTCGGACGGTGGTGCTCAGCCGCGAGCGGCTCGGTGGGACGACACGTACCTGCGTGATCGTCGTCTCTTCGCGACGATCCACCATTCCCTCGAGCGTGTGCGCGCGCTGCCTGACCGCCGCGATGCCTGAGGACGTCGCTACCGCGATGCCGGATGCAGCGACCGCCGCGGAAGTGGTTCGGTAGTGCCTCGCTCGGCACGCTGGTGACCGCGATCGAGCCCGGGTCCGGCGGCGTGCCCACGCGACCATGCCCGCCGGGCACCGGACCCCGCGCCTCGATCGGAGAGGAGCCAGCGATGACGATCCAGGTAGACGTCGACGATCTGCGCACCAAGGTGCGCACCATGTACCGCAAGGTGGCCGAGGCCCCCGACGGTGAGTTCCACTTCGAGATGGGCCGTGCACTGGCAGAACGGCTGGGCTACGACCCGAGCGAGCTCGACCACGTTCCAGCCGAGGCGATCGAGTCGTTCGCCGGCGTCGGCCACCACGCCGACCTCGCCGCCCTGCAACCGGGGGAGACCGTCCTCGACCTGGGCAGCGGCTCCGGCATGGACAGCTTCCTGGCGGCTCGGTCGGTCCGTTCGGCGGGCCGGGTGATCGGCGTCGACATGACCGAGGCGCAGTTGCGGAAGGCCGAACGGTTGCGCGACGAGCACGGCTTCACGAACGCCACCTTCGTCGCCGGCTTGGCGGAGGCGCTGCCCGTCGAGGACGCCAGCGTCGACGCGGTCATCAGCAACGGCGTCATCAACCTGGCACCGGACAAGGCGGCCGTGTTCCGCGAGGTCGCGCGCGTCCTCCGCCCGGGCGGCCGCATGGCGATCTCCGACATCGTCACCGAGCAGCAGCTCAGCGACGACATCGTGTGCGACAGCTCGCTGTGGGCCGCCTGCATCGGCGGAGCGGCGCAGGTGGGCGCCTACACGCGCATGATCGAGGACGCCGGCATGCGCGTCGAGGTGATCCAGGAGAACGGTGCGTACCGGTTCCTGTCGCGTTCGGCCCAAGGGGCCACCGAGCGTTTCGGGGTCAAGAGCGTGTCTCTGCTCGCGCGGCTCCCGGCCTGACGCGTGCGCGCGCGAGCGGATCGGTCGCCGCGGCCACGACGAGCCCGCGCGGCATCTCGGCCCCGTGTGCCAGCGCCGAGCGGAACGCGCTGTCGGGGAGGGCCGCCGACGCGGCGCGGTGGAGCGCCTCGAGGCCTGGACGATCCGCTGGCTCGAGCGCGCCGATGGTGTCGATCGCACCGAGGAGCTGAGCGGCGGCCGTCGGCTCCTCGGCGGCGAGATGCAGTTCGGCGCGCGCCACGAGGCAGCTTGCGACCAGCGCCGCGTCGTCGAACGCGTGCGCCAGCGGCAGCGCGGTGTCCAGGTGCCGCTGCGCTGCGTCGTGGTCGCCGCACGCTGCCTCGATGCGCGCCAGGCAGCACGAGGACCGAGCGATCGCGCTGGTGTCGTCGCCGGCTTCCGGGTGGCGGAGGGACGCGAGGTAGTGAGACCGCGCGCGCTCGCGGTCACCGCGGGCGACGGCTGCGGCACCGAGGTTGGCCAAGAGGTCCGGGACCAACGCCTCGTAGCCGATCCCGGTCGCGAGCCGCAGGCCGTCCTCGAGGTGCGCCTCGGCCTCGCCGGGTCGACCCGCGACCACCAGCAGGCTGCCCAGGTTGACGAGGTTCCGGGCGACCGAGCGGAGGTTGGCGCGCTCGCGGTTCAGGGCCACCGCCTCCAGCAGGAGCGTCTCGGCCTCGTCGAAAGCGCCGCTCGCCTTCTTGAGCAGCGCCAGGTTGTTGAGCAGCATCGTCCGCTGCGCCTCGTCGCCAGGATCGCGCTCGAGCTGTAGCGCCTCGTCCAAGGAGCGCTCCGCGGCCTCCAGGTCGCCGTGCTGCTGAGCGACCTGGGCAAGGGTGTTGAGCGCGCTGACCTGCGCACGGGTGCTGGCCCGGACGCGTTCCCGTTCGGACGCGCTCGTCGTGGGTGGTGCGCGCCTGGCGCGCGCGGCGGCCCGCAGGAGGTCCAGGGAGCGCACGGCGGCGGCCCGCGCGAGAGCGGCGCGGCCCGCGCGGTACCGGAACCACGCCTCCGCTGCGAGGAGCCGCCCGACCAACGTGCGCTGACCGGGGGCGTCGGAGGCGAGGCGATCGTGCGCCCAGGCGAACGCCTCGGCCGCGACCGCGTCCAGGCCGCCTCGTTGCGTGAAGAAGCGCTGCAGCGGTCGGCATGCGTCCCACAGATCGCTCAGCGCCCCGTCCTCGGCCGCGTTGCGCCACGCCGTGAGCAGGTTCGGGAGCGCCGCCTCCAGCTGCGCGATGGCGGTGGCCTGACGCTCCGACCCGTCGAGGTCGGCCTCGCACGCGCGCAGGAGGTCGACGTGATGGCGCCGTTGCCTGGCCCGGGCTCGCCGGTACGACGCAGGCTGCGACCGCAGCCGTTCGCTGGCGTAGCGCCGGATGAGTGGATGCAGCGCGTAGCTGCCGGCTCCGTCGCTCCGGAGCAAGGACGCGTCGACGAGCGCCGCCAGGCGCGGTGGTCCGGCGTCCGCGACTGCCTGCGTGGCGGCGCGGTCGAAACCGTCGGCCAACAGCGAGAGCGCCGCCAGCGTGCCGCGCTGTCCCGGTGTGAGCAGCCGCCAGGAGGCGTCGAGGGCCGAGCGGATGCTCGCGCGCCGTGGCGCAGCGTCGTGGTGGTCGGCGACGAGCAGGTCGAGCCCGCGGGCGAGCTCGAGCGCGATGTCGGCGACGCTCAGCGCGCGCACCCACGAGGCCGCGAGCTCCAAGGCGAGCGGCCAGCCGTCGACGAGCCGGCAGATCTCGAGCACGCCCGGCAGGTTCTCCTCGTGCACGGCGAAGCCAGGGCGGACGCGTCTGGCGCGATGCTCGAACAGCGTCACCGCGTCCGAGCGGCGCGCCTCGGCGAGGCCAGGGCGCGCGTGTCGTGGGAACGAGAGGCCCTCGACCGGGTAGGTGGTCTCGCGTTCGAGCGCGAGTCGGCGCCGCGAGGTGGCGAGGAGCCTGAGGTTCGGGCAACGGCGGAGCATCGTCGAGAGCGCGTCTTGGAGGGAGCGGTCGCCACCAGCGACGAACCGCTCGATGTCGTCGAGGACGACCAGCGTCGGCCGGTCACCGATCTCCGCGCAGACGTCGTCGAGCGGATCGGCGTGCGGCACCGCGCCGGGCGCGAGGGCTCGTGCCAGCGCGGACGACAGCTCGGAGCCCGCCTGGAGCGATCCAGTCGTGACGACGTGGACCCCGACGAAGCGACCGCTGTCGGCGTGATCGCGGGCGACCCGCTCCGCGAGGCGGGACTTGCCGACACCCGGTGGGCCCGTCAGGGTGAGGAGTCGACCGGCCGCCTCGGACACGAGGGCGCCGACCTCGTCGCGCTCGTGCGTGCGTCCGACGAACGAGCTCGCTCGATCGACCGCTGCCCCCACCGCAGGCTGCGTGCCTGGCTCCCGTCGCGTAGGCGGCTCCGGCGGTGTCGGATGGTCGAGATCGAGGCCGAGCGCATGCGCCTCCGCGGCGACGAGGCGCGCGGCTGGGCTGCCGCCAGCGCGCAGCAACGCGTGCATCGCGCGAATCTCGTCGGCCTCTGCCGGCGCAGCGCCCGGGAGCCGGAAGGCCGTCTCCGCGCGCATCGCAGCGTCGGCGACTCGTCCGCGCGTCGCATCGACCTCGGCGACCGCGAGCAGGGCCCGGCGGGCGTGGCCGGCCAGGTACTCGCGCGTCTGGTAGACCCACTCTTCGACCTCCGCACCGTAGTGCCGCGGGTGGAAGCCGTCGAGGAAGGGTCCGCGGTAGAGCCCGAGCGCGCGATCGTGGCGTTCCTCGCGCACCATCGCGAGGAACGCCTCCGCGTCGGTCTCGACGTGTGCCCACACGTGCTCGGCATCGGCGTCCACCGTGTCCGGCGCGCCTCGTCGCAGACGCGCCAGTGCCACGGTCAGTGCCTTCATGTGGTCACGCGCCGTCGGCCAGAAGAGCTCGGCGACGTGGCGTCGCTGCTGACGCCCCTCGATCGCGAGGTACGTCAGCAGCAGCAGTGGCTTCGGGCGGGAGAAGGCGCACGCTTCGAGCGCCATCCCCCCCAGTGTCCGGAGGCGCATCGTGGCTCGATGATAGAAGAGCCCTGCCACGGCCATGTCGTCACGAGCACGAACCGGCCGGCGCGGGGAGCGCGGTGGGCCCTGGGTCGTCACGCGGCAACGCCGCGCGGCCCGGCGTCAGAACACGACGCCGGAGACCAACACGATGTTGCTGTAGGGCGTGCACTCACCGGTGCGCACGAGCGCCTTGGCGGCCTTGGCGGTCGCCTGGAGCTCGGCGTGCGGCACGCTGTGCAGCGCGACGTCGCTCGGCCACGCGGCGTGGAAGGCCGCGCTCATCGCCGGCGACACGCTCGCCATCTCCTCGTCGATCACCGCGCGCTCGACGTGCAGTTCGGTGAGCACGATCTCCAGCGTCTCCAGGAAGCCGGGGACGCCCGCGCGCAGCGCCAGGTCGATCACCGGGACCCCGGGCGGCACCGGGAGCCCGGCGTCGCCGATCACCAGGATGTCGCCGTGCCCCATGCTGGCGATCGTGCGCGAGAGTTCGGCGTGCAACAGGCCGGTCTTCTTCATGCCTTCGCCTCCTCGTGGGCGCTCGTCGCGAGGTGGCGCACCAGGCGCGTCCACAGACGCGCGTAGCCCTCCCACGCCACGAACGCCGGCGAGCACCAGTGCGGACCGATGTCGGAGGTCCAGGCGGCGGAGCGTCCGGCGCCGTGGCGACCGACGACGAGCAGCGGGTAGCCGCCGGCGCTAGCGATCACGGTCGCGTCCGGCCGCGGTGTCACCTCGTTGAGACCCAGCAGCGGTGGCCACGGGGTCGGCAGGTCGGCGACCAGCGGGTGGTCGGGCGCGTCGAGCCGCACCTCGAAGCCCTCGGGCTCCTCGACCCGGTCGTCGACCGGGAGCATCGTCACGGGCAGCGCCGCCTCGACCGGCGTGCGGTGGAAGCGGGCCGCGCCGTGGATGCCTTGGAAGCTGAAGTAGCCGCCGGCCATGAGCAGGCCGCCGCCCTCCTCGACGTAGCGGGCGATCAGCCGCAGCCGGTTCGGGGTGGTCTTGCCGTGCAACCAGGTGTCGGGGTGCAGGAGTAGCGTGTTGGCACCCACGTCGGAGAGCACGAGCACGTCGAACGCCCGCAGCGCGTCGAGCTCGAGCGGGAAGCTCGCAGCCGCCGCGTGCGAGGGCATGTGCGTGACGGTGTGCCCGTCCGCCTCCAGGGCCGCTTGCAGGTCCTGGTGTCCGGTGTGGTAGGTGGCGGAGCTGAAGAAGTCCCAGCCCTTGACGTGGTGGG
>SLSM01000154.1 GCA_007130445.1 Trueperaceae bacterium
CCACGGCGCTCTCCTCGTCGAGCGCGTGACGCCCGGCGCACACGACGATCACGCCGTCACCACGGGGCACCGCCGCCGGTGAGCCGAGCCGCTCGGCCAGGGCGAGGTGCAGCGCCCTGCTCCGGAGATGCAGGTCGCGCAGCAGCGGCGCCGAGCGAGCGACGTGCGCCGCCGTCGCCGAGCGCACGAACGTGAGACCCCAGCGAACCAGGTCGAGGTCGAGCCGCGGCCGCACCGCGAACGGGCTCTCGCGGTCGAGCAGCCAGCGCAGCCCCTGCCCGAGCACCCCCGGCGCGGCCAGCGGCACGACGTGGCTCGGCACGATCAGCCCCGCGTTGCCGAACGACGCGCCGTCGCGATCGCGCCGACCGCTCTCCAGCACGACGACCTCGACGCCGTTGCGCATGAGTGCCTCGGCCGCGCACAGGCCGACGATCCCGGCTCCGACGACCACCACCCGCTCGGCCGCCACGCTCAGCTCCGAGCCATGGCGAGCAGGCGCTCGAAGATGCGGTCACCGTGGGTTCGGATCCCGTCGTGCTCGAACTCGTTGGTGATCCACAGGCGCGCGCCGCGCACGGCGTCGGCCGTCTCCTGCGAGAACGCCAGCGGCACGAAGAGGTCCTCCGCGTACGCCAGCGCCGCGACGGGCACGGCGTTGCGAGCCAGTGCGCCGCGGTCGTAGAGCGTCGGCCAGTCGTCCTTCGCGGCCAGGTGCGCGGCGGCACCGCGCCAGGGCCGCAGCGGCACGACCTCTTCGAAGTGCCAGGGGAACACCATCTCGCTCGTCAGCCACGGCTCGCTGGGACCGTTCGCGAGGCGCTCGTCGAGCGCCCGCTGCGCCGCCCAGGCGGTCGCCTGGCCCTGCGCGTAGATCGCCTCGTGGAGCGCCGCGTAGATCGGCGAGGCGTGGAACGGTCGCAGGCGCGCCAGCGCGCTCAGGAGCGCGTACGACGGTCGCCGCAGCGACCCCTCACCGACGAACGCCGTCTCCAATGCTTCCGCCACCACGCGCTCGCCCGCCTCGGAGCCGAGTTGGAAGCCGAGCTGGCGCAGCGCTGGCGCTCGGAGCGGACTGCCGTCGGCCAGGCGCACGTCGTGATCGGCGACGTACTCCATCAGCTCGAGCAGCGTCGCCGTCTCGCGGGGGTGGCGCTCGACGAAGCGGCGGGCCTTGCGCTCGAGCACGTCGAAGCACGCGCGGTAGACGTCGATCGCCGGCCGCTCGAGCGACGGCAGGCCGCCGGTGATCAGCACCGCCTCGAGGGCGTCGGGCGCCGCCGACAGGTAGCGAAGGGCGACGAAGCCACCGAAGCTCTGTCCGAGCAGCGTCCAGCGGCCGTCTTCGCCGAGCAGGGCGCGCCGCAGACACTCGGCGTCGGCGACGATCGAGTCGGCCCTGAAGAGGCCGAGGTGGGCGGCGGTGGCCTCGTCGTCGCCGTCCGGCGGCAGCGCCGGGTCGATCGGCGCGCTGCGGCCCGTGCCGCGCTGATCGAGGAGCACGACGCGGAAGCCGGCCGCGAGCGCCGCACCGATCCAGCCGTCGCGAGCGCGCGGCCGCGGCGCCGCGCCCCCCGGACCGCCCTGGAGGAACAGCAGCGCCGGGCGTCCGCCCGGCTCGCCCGCGGGCGCGACCTCGCGCGCGAACAGCCGCAGCGTCGGCCCGTGCGGGGCGGCGTGGTCGAGCGGCACGTCGATCTCGTGCTCGATCAGGACCATGCCCTCGTAGCGACTCGTCTCGGCCATGGCGGCTCCTCCATCGTGGCCCGCGCTGGCGCGCGTCCGCCGGTCAGTCTGCCACGTCGGCAGACTCCGGGCGCGCGGCGACGTGCTCGTGGAGCCCCATGCCGTCGAGCGCCTGGCGCCAGGCGCTGCGCGCTCGCCACAGGTCGGCCGCGGCCGCTGAGGGCTCGTACGTCACCGCGTCGGCCTGCGCCGCGCGAGCGGTCGCGTCCGCCAGGTCCGCGAAGACACCGGCCGCCACACCACCCAACAGCGCCGCGCCGACACCCGACGCCGACCCCTGATCGACGACCGTCAGCGGCGTCTCGAGCGCGTCGGCGACGTCCTGTGCGAAGCTCGGCACGCGCAGGCCTCCCCCAGAGCCGCGGATCTCGCGGGGGGCGGCGCCGTGTGCGCGCAGCGCCTCGACGCCGTCGCGGATCGAGGTGACCACCCCGGCCACCGCGGCGGCGGCCAGCGCTCGAGCGTCGTGCGACGCACCCACACCGAGCCAGGCGCCGCGCGCGTGGCCCTTCATCAGCGGCGTGCGCTCGCCCGTCAGGTACGGCACGAACGCGGGCAGACCGGCGCCCCGCACGGACGCGGCGTAGAGCTCGGGCCACGACAGGCCCAGCAGCGAGCGCACCCACTCGAGCACCGCCCCGGCGTTGTTCACGCTCGCCTGCTGCACGAAGCCCTCGACGTGGCAGAAGGTGTGCAGGCGATCCGTCGGGTCGGGCTCGGCTCGCTCGCGCACCGCCAGGGCCTGCGCCCCCGTGCCGACCATCAGTTGCGCGTCGCCCGGCCGAAGGGTCCCCATGCCGACGGCCGCCGCCTGCTGGTCGCCCGCACCGAACGCCACCGGTACGC
>SLSM01000118.1 GCA_007130445.1 Trueperaceae bacterium
AGCATCGGAAGCGGATGATCGAACTCCCCCGGGCGGCGACCGCCCCACGCCCCGACACGCCCAACGGCTTCGACCTCTTCCGGCTTCCAGGCCTGCGCCGCTTCGCGCGCTGGCGCTACGCCCGCCTGACGCTGCAGCTGCCGCTGCTGCTGCTGGCGCTGTTCGTCATCGTCGACGGCCTCACGGGCCGTCAGTTGGCCCCCCGCAACATCGCCACCACCAGCGTCTGGTTGCACTACCGCGGCTTCGTCGTGCTCGGTCTGGCCTTCCTCGGCAACGCCTTCTGCGCCGCCTGCCCGCTCATGCTGGTCCGCGGACCGAGCCGCGTCCTCAAGCGGGCTTTGGGGCGCGAGTGGCGCTGGCCCCGGGCGCTGCGCTCCAAGGGTCTCGTGATCGTCCTGATGCTCGTGTTCTTCTTCGCATACGAGGCGTTCGCGCTGTGGTCGAGCCCGTGGCTCACCGCCTGGCTCGTCATCGGCTACTTCCTGGCCGCGCTCGCCGTCGACGTCCTGTTCCCACCGGGCACCTTCTGCAAACACGTCTGCCCGCTCGGCACGTTCAACTTCGCCCTCTCGCACACCTCGCCGACCCAGGTGACCACGGTCGACCCGCAGGTCTGCGACCGCTGCGAGCACAAACCCTGTCTGCACGGGCGCGTCAGCGACCACGACGACACCCGCGTCGCGTGGGAGGCGCGCGGCCTCGGCGTCGAGGGGGCCCGTCGGCCGTCGTTCATCCCACTGGCCGAGGTCACGCAGGCCAACGGCCGCGGTCGCTTCCCGGGCTGCGAGACCGACCTCTTCGTGCCCGCCATGACGAGCACCATGGACTGCACCCTGTGCCTCAACTGCGTGCGCGCGTGCCCGTACGACAACGTCGCCCTGCGCGTCAGGGCGCCGTGGCGCGAGGCGCTGGCCGGCGCGTGGCGGCGGCGTGGCGGGCTCTCGCTGGCGGTCCTCGCGATCGCCTTGCTGTGGGCCGGCGTGATGAACGCCGTGGCGATGATCCCACCCTTCTTCGCGGCCGCCGACGCCGTCGCGAACACGCTCGGGACACGCAACGAGACCCTGGTCCTGGCACTGCTGTTCACGCTGGTGCTCGGCGTCGGCAGCGCCCTCACGCTCGGCGCCTTCGCGCTCGGCTCGCTCGCGGCCGGCGTGCGCGAGGGGCCACGCGCCCTGATGCTCCGCTGGGGATCGGTGGCGATGGTCCTGGCGATCGGCTTCTGGACGGCGCACTACCTGTTCCACTTCCTCACGGGCGCGCTGACGATCGTGCCGGTGTTCCAGCACTTCTTCGAGTACCGAGGCTTCGCCGTGGACACCAACTGGCGCCTGGCGCAACTCGTGCCCAGTCGGTGGCTGTTCTTCGTCGGCGCCGGCATCGCCAGCGTCTACGGGTTGATGGCGATCGCCGTGGGTGGCGCGCGGGCATTGCGTGACTTCGGGGCGACGCGGGGCGTGCTGGCGATGTGGCCGATCGGCCTGTTCGCGTTGGCGGTGACCGTGCTACAGGTGCTCGTGCTGGCGCAGCCGATGGAGATGCGCGGCACGCTGCTGGGCCCGCTGGGACCACTCCCGTGAGGCGCCCGACGCTGGTGCCCTGGCTGGTGCTGCTCGCGACGCTCGCATCGTGGTCGCTGGCACACGCTCCGCCCGAGCGGACCGAGGTGCCGCCGTGCGCGTACGGCGACGTCGTCCTGGACGTCGATCACCTGCAGGGCCACGCGCTGGTCCTGCTCGACACCACGTACCGCCTGCCAGACACGCCCGATCCGAGCGACCTCGTGCGCGTCCGCGAGGCGGGCTTCGCCAGCGATCACCTGGTGCGCGCCGTCGTGATCGACGACCTTCGCGCCCTGCGCGAGGACGCCGAAGCAGCCGGCCTGGCGCTCGAGGTGCAGTCCGCCTATCGCAGCTTCGCGTATCAACGGCAGGTGTTCGCCGGCTGGGTGGAGCGCCTCGGCGAGGCGCAGGCGCGGCGGGTCAGCGCGCGGCCCGGCCACTCCGAGCACCAACTCGGTACCGCCATCGACCTGCGCACCGCGGGTGGCCCGGCACCGTGGGACCTGGCGGACTGGGCTCGCACCCCGGAGGGCGCCTGGGTCGTGCAGCATGCACACCGGTACGGGTTCGTCCTGAGCTACCCGGCCGGCGAGGAGGCACGTACGTGTTACGACTACGAACCGTGGCACTTCCGCTGGGTCGGGCGCGAACTCGCGGCCGCCGTCCACGACGCCGGCGTACCGCTCAGGGTGTGGCTGTGGCAGCACCACCCACCGCAGGCGCTCCCATGAGGCGTGGCGCGGCGCCGCCGTACGCCCGAGCGCTCGGCCCCGTGCTCCTCCTGGCCGTGCTCGCGTTCGCCGCGGTCGGCAGCGCCGCGGCGCACGCCTTCCTCGTGCTCGGCGAACTGACGGTGGTCCCCGACCCACCGCGGCCTGGGGAGCGCCTGACGATCGTGATCGACATGGCCGACCCGTCGCTCGCGCCGGTCGAGGACGCCATCGTGTTCGTCGAGGTGCGACGGCAGCGGCTCGTCGGTGAGAACGTGCCGGCGGCGTCGACCGAGCAACCGGACCTGCCGCCACCGGACGTCAGCGTCGACCTCACCGAGACCCAACCGGGGCGCTACGAGGGCGCGTTCACCGCCCCGGATGGCGGCACGCACCACCTCCTGATCCGCGACCAGACGTTCCAGTGGGAGGAGGCGAACGCATCGGTGATGCTCGAGATCGAGCCGTCGACGGTCGGCACGCTGCCCTTCATCCTGCCACCGACGGCGATCGGCCCCCGCTCGCTGTGGGTCTGGCTGTTGTGGCTGATCGGCGTACCCCTGCTCGCGGGCGCGGTGGTCACGGCCCTCGTGCTGGGGAACCGCTCGGCGAGCCCGGAGAAGGGCGCAACCTAACGGTCTGAGCGCGTGGGTCGCGTGGTAGCGTCGCGGCCGTGAGCCCCCTGGACGCGCTGTCCGGCACCCTCTGGAACGCCCTCACGGTCGTCGTGGGCGCCGTGCTCGGCCTGACGCTGCGCGGGCGCCTGCCGGAGCGCGTCGCGGCCGTCGTCATGCAGGCCGTCGGCTTGGTCACGCTGCTGATCGGCCTCCTGAACGCGCTCGACCTGACCCGCGTGGCGTCACCGCCCGGGCTGGTGATCGGTCTGGTCGCGTTGGCCGTCGGCGCGGCGTTGGGCGAGGCGCTGCGCCTCGAGGAGCGGCTGGAGCGCCTCGGCCTCGCGCTGCAGCGCCGCTTTCGCGGTGGTGGGCGCTTCACCGAGGGCTTCGTGGCCGCCAGCCTGCTGTTCTGCGTCGGTCCGATGACCATCGTCGGAAGCCTCCAGAACGGCCTCGTCGGCGACCCCAGCGTGCTGCTGCTCAAGGCCACGCTGGACGGCATCTCGGCCGTGGCGCTGGCGGCGAGCTTCGGCGCCGGCGTGCTCGGCTCGGTGTTGGTGATCCTGGTCTACCAAGGCGGCATCGCGCTGGGCGCCGGGGCCGTGGCGGGAGTGCTGCCCGATCCTGCGCTGGATCCACGCGTGCTGCTCGTGAACGGCGTGGGTGGGCTGATGATCATCGGCCTGGGCCTGACGCTGCTCGAGGTGCGGCGCGTGTCGGTGGCAGCGATGCTACCGGCACTGCCGCTGGTGGTGGTGCTGTACGAGGTCGTGACGCGCGTCCTACCGTCGGCGGTCGCCGTCTTGCCCGCGGCGGCGCCGCTGGCGGGCGTGCTAGGCTCCCCCTGATGCTCCTGGACGACGCCGCGCTCGACCACCTGGCCGATCTCGCCCGGCTCGAGTTCGACGACGCGGAGCGCGGCGCACTGCGCGCCGACCTCGAACGACTGCTCGACTACCTGGCCCATCTCCAGAGCGTGGACGTGACCGGCGTGGCCCCGATGACGCGGCCTGCCACGCTCGACGAGGTCGCACCCGACGGCGCCGAGAACGGGGCACCAACGCCGCCGCCCGGACTTCGGAGCGACGCGATCGACGAGAGCCGACAGTTGCCGATCGAAACGCTCGAGGCGCTCGCGCCGGGCTGGAGCGAGGGCCGCTTCCGCGTCGCCCGCACGGTCGACGACGCGCCGTGACTCCAGGTAAGCGACCGGCGCCGCGGCTCAGCGCATGACGTCGGTGCCGACGTACCCATGCAACACCCCGGGCAGCAGCACGCTGCCGTCGCGCTGCTGACAGGTCTCGAGCAGGGCGGCGATCGTCCGCGGGAACGCCAGCGCAGAGCCGTTCAGCGTGTGCACGCTGCGCGTCTTGCCGCGCCCTTCCGAACCGCCGGGGCGCGAGCGCGTGCCGAGCCGCGTGGCCTGGAAGGCCTCGAGGTTCGAGATGGAGCTCACCTCGAGCCAGCGGCGCTGCCCCGGGCTCCACACCTCGAGGTCGTACTTCTTCGCCTGCGTGAACCCCATGTCGCCCGTGCACATGAGCAGTCGGCGGTACGGCAGCCCCAGCGCCTCGAGCAGCCCCTCGGCCGTGCGCGTCATCGCCTCGAGGGCGTCGTAGCTGTCCTCCGGGCGCGTGAACTGCACCATCTCGACCTTGTCGAACTGGTGCACGCGGTTCAGGCCCCGCACGTCCTTGCCGTAGCTGCCCGCCTCGCGCCTGAAGCACGGCGTGTACGCGCAGTAGCGCAGCGGCAACTCGGCGTCGTCGAGGATCTGATCGCGGTGCAAGTTGGTGACCGAGACCTCCGAGGTCGGGATCAGGTAGTAGCCGCCCGTGACCTCGTACATCTGCCCCTCCTTGTCGGGCAGCTGACCGGTCGCGGTGGCCGACGCCGCGTTCACGAGGAGCGGAGGTTGCACCTCCTCGAACCCTTCGGCCGCGAGTCGATCCAGGAAGAACGCGGCGAGGCCGCGCACGAGACGCGCACCGACCCCCTTGAAGACCGGGAAGCCAGCCCCCGTCAAGGTCACACCCGCCTCGAGGTCGAACCAGCGCGAACGCTCGGCGAGCTCCCAGTGCGGCCTCAGGTCGGCGTCGTCGCGACGGGCACCGTGCTCGGACACGACCACGTTGTCGTGCTCGCTCTCGCCGTACGGCACGCTCTCGTGCGGGACGTTCGGGATCTCGAGCAGGTGTGCCTCGATCTGGCCGGCCAGGCTGGTGTCGCGCTCCTCGAGCCGCTTGACCTCGACCGCGACCTCGCTCATCTCGCGCATCAAGTCGTCGGCGTCGTCGCCGCGCTGTTTGCGCGCGCCGATCTCGCGGCTGGCCGCGTTCCGCCTGGCCTGCAGCGCCTCGAGGTCGCCCCGCAACAGGCGCCTGTGCTCGTCGGCGACGAGCACGGCGTCCAGCGACGCCAGTGTGTCGGGGAGCTGCTTGGCGCGGATGGCTCGGCGAACGGTCTCGGCGTTCTCGCGGATGTAGCGGAGTTCGAGCATGGACAGCAGTGTACGCCGCCACCGCCGCGCCGACCGAGCGGCGCGCCCTCAGCGTGGACGCGGCGCGATCCACCCCTCGCTGCGCAACCAGCGCAGGACGATCGGGATCGTGGGGTTGGCGCGTGCGCTCAACACGTCGTGATGGGTCAGCCCCGGAACGACGGTGACCGCGATCGGCGCACCAGGGCGGGTGTTGACGTACGACTGGAAGCCGGCTGGGTTGGTGATCACCCCGCGGCCGGCGCCGATCGCCAACGCCGGCAGGACGACGCGGTCCATCGGCACGAACCCCGGCGTCGCCTCGAGTCGCGGATCGAGCTGCGCGATGTCGACGGCCAGCCGGAGCGGGAAGTACCACTCCGCCGGGTCGGCGGCCGGGTCGGTCCACTGGGCGATGATGTCGTCTAGGTCGCTCACTTCGCGCGCCGGGTCGCCGGTGGACCAGGTGACGTGCGTCGCGCCGTCGGCGAGCCCGGCGACGGTCCGGCTACGGGCGCCGTCACGCCCCGTCAGCACGAAGGCGGTGACGTTGCCCCCGAAGCGCGCCCCCTCGGCCTGGCCGACCGAGGCGCTGAAGATCGGCGTCACGGCGTAGTCGTCATCGCTCCGTATGCCCATCAGGGCACGGTTCGTGATGGGGTACGGGGCCGAACCGGCCGGGGCGAGGTCGTCGGGTCGGAGCCGGGCGAACGCGGCCGCGACGGCGGTGCGCACGACATGGCGTTGGCCGAACCCCAGACCACCCCTGAGGAACGGGGCGGCGCGCCCGGACACGAGGTCGTCGACGTCGGGCACCAGGGTGATGCCGAAGACCGCGACGCGCTCGTCGGCGCGACCGAGCGCTCCGGTCCGCCCGACGCTGCCGTCGAGCAGGATCAGGCCATCGACGTGGTCCTCACCGATCCCACCGCCTCGCTCGGGGGCGATGCGCGCGGCCGCGTAGACGCTGACCATCCCGGCGCCGAGCGAATGCCCGGCCAACAGGACGACCTCGGCCTCGGCGCGGGCAGCCAGCACCACCTCCTGCAGGTCGCGCAGATGGACCGCCAGGCCCCAGTGCGCCATGTACGGCACCCATGCCGGATCGATGGGGACGTGCGTGCCGCCGGGCGCGTAGTAGCGCAGCGCCACCTCGGGGTCGTCCTCCTCGATCGCGCGCCGGATGCCGTCTCGGTCCTCCAACGCGTTCGCGCGGCGATCGACCGCCCACACCTCCACACCCGGCTCGCTCGCGACGAGCTGCCTGGCCCACGGGTCGAACACGGCGGCACCGCCGAACAGGCCCGGCATGGCGACGATCACGACGCGGCCCGGGGTGCCCGGGAGGTAGGTGCGCCTGATGCCGGTGCCGTTCAGCCAGACCGGCGTGCCCGGGGCGGCCGGGGTCGAGATCCAGCGGGTGTCGTGTACGACGAGCGCCGGATCGACCTGCAGCTCCGGAGCCTGCACCAGGAGCGGTACCCGCACGTCGGGGATGGGTAGGCACCCTGCCAGGAGCAGCGCCGATAGGACGGTCACGACCCAAGTGCGCAACGGCATACCCCACCCTAGGGCGCGCCCGCCGCGGCTGCACGGCCGCGTGCTACGCTCGCGGTCATGGCCGTCGAGGTCTGTTCCTATCGCCTCACCTCCAAGGGTCGTCCCGTCGGCAGTCAGACCCTCTCACGCAGCGAGCGTGGCCGCGTCGCCTTCCTCGAGGCGAGGCTGCAGTTGCAGGGCTCGTTGGGGCAGGGCACCGTCACGCAGAGCAGCCGCGCGCACGCGAGCCGACACCACTCCCAGCAGTTCCGGGAGGAGACCGCACTGCGCGGTGAGCAGCGCCAGTACGACGTGCGCTTCGACGCCCAGCAGGGGCTCGTGGTCGCCGTCCGCGGCCGCAGCGACCGCGCGACGATGCCGTACATCCTGCCGTACCGCGATCCCCTGTCGCTGCTCGCCGAGCTCCGTGCCGCCGCCGCGGAACCGTGGGACGACGCCGCACCGCTGCGCATCCCGATGCTGGGCAAGGACGTGGTCGTGGCCCGTGCCAACGACGTCGTCGCCGAGGGACCGTGGGGCCGAGCGCACGCGCGCGCCTTCCACCTCCACCCCGGCGGCAGCGTGGTCGTGGTGGAACTCGCACCGCCGCATCGCATCCTGCGCCTCGTGCAGCGCTTGGCCGAAGGCGTGGTCGAGGCGACGCTGGTGCGGACCGACGCCGAAGATCGCGTGGCGACGCTCGACGCGCCCGCCGAAGAACGCGCCGACGGCGCGGCGGGCGCCGGTGCGGGCAGCGCCTCCGGTCGGCGGCGTGGACGCCGACGCGGCCGCAGGCGGCGCGGAAAGCGCTCATGAGGCACCCCGCAACGACGTGAGCGCGACCCCAGCCACCGGTGCCGACGCCGCCTGGGCGTGGCTGGCGGCGCGACGCCGGTCCGGTCGCACGCGCGATCCGGGCGTCGCACGCGCGCTGCTCGATCGGCTCGGCCTCCCTGACCCGCCCTCCGTCGTACACGTGGTCGGTACGAACGGCAAGGGCTCGGTCGCCACCGCGCTCGCGGCGATGGCCAGCGCGTCCGGGCGGCGCAGCGGTTGCTTCGTGTCGCCCCACGTCGAGCACTACCGAGAGCGCATCGCGGTGGACGGCGCCCACGTCGGAGACGGCGAGGTCGTGGCGTTCACGGCGCGCGCCCGTGCGCTGGTCGAAGCCGGTGCGCCTGAGGCGCTCGCCGCCGGCTTCTTCGAGTGGACCCTCGCGCTCGCGCTCGACGTGTTCGCCGCTCGCGGCGTCGACGTCGCGATCGTCGAGGCCGGGGTCGGGGCCCGCCGCGACGCCACGCTGGCGCTGGGCAACGTGCGGGCCTCGGTCGTCACGAACATCGATCTCGACCACCTCGAGACGCTCGGACCCGACATCGCGTCGATCGCCTTCGACAAGGCCGCGGCGCTGCGTCCGGGCGTGCCGAGCGTGACCTGCGCCGACGGCGAGGGGCTGGCGATCCTGCGCGTCGAGGCCGTCAGGGTCGGCGCGACGCTGGTACGCTGCGACGCGGACGAACCGTTGGCCGCGCTGCCGGACGACGTCGCGGCCTACGGTCGCGCCGCGCACTGGCCGTCGACGCGCTTCGACAACGTGCGCATGGCGTGCGCCGTCGCGCGCCTCCTGGGTTGGCCCGAGGCCGCCATCGCCACCGGGGCCCGCTCGGGCCCGCCCCCGGCCCGCTTCGAGCGTTTCGTCGTGGACGGCGTCAGCGTCGTGCTCGACGGGGCCCACGACCCCGCAGCCGCGCGCCGGTTGGCCGTCGACCTGCCACACGACACCGTGCTGCTGTTCGGGGCCTTGACGCGCAAACAGGGCGCGGCGACGCTCGCTGCACTCGCTCCGCACGTCGCACGCGTGATCGTGACCAGCGCCGACGCAGCCGAGGCGCCCGGCGAGTGGAACGCCGACGCGCACCTCGCCGATCCCGAACTCGCCCTGCGGACCGCCCTCACGTGGGCCGGGCCCGGCGGCACCGTCGCGATCGCAGGCTCGCTCTACCTCGCCGGGCGGGTGCGCAGCGTGCTGCGCCACGCGACACCGGCCCTAGGCGCGGTGTAGCCTCCTCGGATGGGACGCGTCGGCTTCGTCAGCCTGGGATGCCCGAAAGCGCTGGTCGACAGCGAGCGGATCCTCACGCAGCTGCGCGTCGAGGGGTACGACCTCGTGGACCGCTTCGAGGACGCCGAGCTCGTGGTCGTGAACACGTGCGGGTTCATCACACCAGCTGTCGAGGAGTCGTTGGACGCCATCGGAGAGGCCCTCGACAGGAGCGGCACCGTGGTGGTCACCGGCTGCCTCGGCGAGCGCCCAGAGACGATCTTGGAACGGCATCCGCGGGTCGCCGCCGTGACGGGGCAGGCGGACGTGACGGGCGTGATGCGCGAGGTGCGTCGATTGCTGCCGCTCGAGCGCTCGGGGTTCACGGGCCTCTTGCCGCTGGTCAGCGAGGCCGGCCGGCCCGACACGCGCACCGTGAAGCTGACGCCCCGACACTACGCCTACCTGAAGATCGCCGAGGGCTGCAACCACCGCTGCAGCTTCTGCATCATCCCGTCGCTGCGGGGCGACCAGGTGTCGCGGGATGCGGCCGACGTGCTGTTCGAGGCGACGCGCCTCGTCGCCGGCGGGACCAAGGAGCTCGTCGTCATCGCCCAGGACTCGAGCGCCTACGGCAGCGACCTCCGCCACCGCACCAGCCGCTACGCCGAACGCGACGTGGCGGCGCACCTCGTCCCGTTGGTGCGCGAGCTCTCTCGCCTCGGCGCGTGGGTGCGTCTGCACTACGTGTACCCCTACCCGCACGTCCGCGACCTGATCCCGCTCATGTCGGAGGGGTCGCTCCTGCCCTATCTCGACGTGCCGCTGCAGCACGCGAGCCCGAACGTGCTGCGGGCGATGCGGCGGCCGGGTGGCGCCGAGAGCCACCTCGAGACCATCCGCGCCTGGCGCTCGATCTGCCCGGACCTGACGATCCGCTCGACGTTCATCGTCGGGTTCCCGGGCGAGACGGAGGACGACGTCGACCTCCTGCTCGACTTCCTGGCCGACGCGGAGCTCGATCGCGTCGGCGTGTTCACGTACTCGGAGGTGCCCGGAGCCGACGCCAACGCGTTGCCCGGTCACGTCCCCGAGGACGTCAAGCAGGAGCGCTACGCCCGCGTCATGACGCTGCAGCAGCATGTGTCGACCACGCGGCTCGCCGCGAAGGTGGGGCGCGTGGTGCGGGCGATCGTGGACGACTACGGCGCGTTGCCGGGTGAGGTCGTCGCCCGCACGGAGGGCGACGCGCCCGGCATCGACGGCGTGCTGCGCTGCGAGACCGACGGCACGGTCAAGATCGGCGACGTGATCGAGGCTCGCATCACCGGCAGCGACGCCTACGACCTCGCGGGCACGTTCGTCCGCACGCTGCCGTGGCGACCCGCGGTGCCGA
>SLSM01000175.1 GCA_007130445.1 Trueperaceae bacterium
CACTTCAGCCACAACCCAGCCGGGCTGGCGTCGTCGTCGCCGCGGGTCGGCCGCTTGCGGCGGAACCAGCGTTCAAGCGCCATGCGTCCTCCTCGCCGGGGCTGGCCACGACCAGCACGCGACATGATACACGCGCGGCGCGGCTCGACTCACGCGCTCTCCGGCCGCTTCGCCGCATCGTCGGTGACGGTGCCGTCTGCGGCGTCAGTCGTCGCGTCGGTAGCGCCATCGGCGGCCGCGTCGCCAGCCGCGACCGCGGGCACGTCGGCGAGCACGTCGCCGGGCACGTCGGGAGACGCGGCGGCGGGCACGTCAGGAGACGCGGCGGCGCGCACGTTGCCGCTCGGCGCTCCGAGCTGCGGCGGCCCGTCCGGCAGCGCCATCTCGGAGCGTCCGACGAACGTCGCGCCATCCTCGATGTCGAGCGAGCCCGCCCGCACGTCGCCCTCGAGCACGCCGCCCTTCCAGACCTCGACCTTGCCCCTCACGCGCACGGCGCTGCGGACCCGCCCGAGCACGACGAGCGCTTCCGCGACGATCGAAGCGCCGTCGACGACGCCGTCCTTGGCGACCTCGAGCAGCCCGGCGACCTCGAGGTCGCCGTGGACGGTGCCGTGTAGGCGCACACGACCGCTCGCCTTCACGTCGCCCGTGACGGTGGTGTCGTGGTGGATGTAGGTGAAGCGCTCGCGAGGCTTCTCGCTCGTCGGCTCGTCGTTGACTGGGGGGCGAACGCGTTGGCTGCGTCGGAACACGGTGTCCTCCAGGCGAGGCATGCACGGCCGACGGCGGCGCACGGGCGGCCGTTGACGACGCTGGTTGTACCACGCGCACGCCGGGGACGGTCGTCGGGCGGCCCACGCGGGCAGCCACCGGGCACGCGCGCCTTGTGAGGCGCGGCGGCCCGTCGTATCGTGGCCGCTATGGAGAGCGCCAGAGTCGTTCTGGTCACGAACGTCGGCCAGGGCTTCGGTCGCGCCGTGGCGCTGTCGTTCGGGCACGCCGGTTACGACGTGGTCTGCGCCGATCCCGACGTCGACTTCGCGTCGAAGACCGCCGCGGAGGTCGAAGAGGTCGGTGGGCAGGCGATCCCCGTGCAGGTCGACATGACCTCGCTGCTCGAGGTCCGCTCGGCGTTCGCCAAGGTCTACGAGATCTTCGGCGTCCTCGGTGGCGTCGTCCACGTTGCGAATCAGTGCAGCAACGCGCGTTTCGACGACTTGTCGGAGAGCGAGTTCGCCGAGCTGCTGCGCGAAGACGTCACGAGCACGTTCCTGCTGCTGCGCACCGCGAACCGCCTGCTGCGTTCGGGTTGGGTGGTGATCGTCACGCCCCCCGGGGCGCCCGAGCACCCGCAGATGGCGGGCATCCAGGGGGCGATCAACGGCCTCGCCACGGCCCTCGCGAACGCTCCGGACCGCCCTCCTCCCGTGGCCGTGCGCGCGAGCGACGGCTACGGCTTCGACGGCGAACCCGTCTCGGCGCGGCCGCGCATCAACGTCGTCGTGCCGTCACGGGCAGCGTCCGACCCTCGCAGCGACGCTGCGCTCGTGCACGCCGTGCGCTTCCTCGGTTCGGCTGCGGCAAGCGGCTTGCAAGGAGCCCTGGTACCCGTCCAGCTGCCGCCCCCACCGAAGGTGGTGGAGACGCTCCTGCCGGAGGTGCAGGCGGCGCTCGACGACACCGTGCGACAGGGTGACCTCGACGACGACGCCGACCTCCCCTACGCCATCGACGAACGCGAGCTGCGCGACGAGATCGAAGCGGCCGGGCTCGACGTCGGCGCGCTCGAGCGCGCCGACGCGGCGCTCGAGCGCCTCGACGCGGCCGCCGAGGAGGCCGACTCGCAGCGCGGTACCGCCGAGGACACCGCGGCCAGGCTGCGCTGGGAGGCCTCCGACATGGGCGGGTGGCAGCGTTGAAGTGCCCGTTCTGCTCGTCGGACGACACCCGCGTCGTCAACTCGCGCCCCTCGGACGAGGGCGCCGCCATCAGGCGGCGGCGCGAGTGCAACGTCTGCCACCGCCGCTTCACGACCTACGAGCGCGCTCAGTTCGAGGCGTTGATGGTGCGCAAGCGCTCGGGACGGCGCGAGGTGTTCGATCCCGACAAGCTCCTGGCGAAGCTGGCCATCGCCTGCAACAAGCGGCCGATCACGGACAAGCAGCTGCGCGGCTTCGCGTACGGTTTCGAGGACGACGTGTCCACGCCCGAGATCGACAGCGAGGAGATCGGCCGCCTCACGCTGGCGTTCCTCAAGACGCTCGACGACGTCGCCTACATCCGCTTCCTGTCGGTGTATCGCGACTTCGACTCGGTCGACCGCTTCATCGAGGAGATCCGTCACCTCGGCGGCGATCGCGGTGAGACCACGCAGCCCACGCTCGAGCAGGTGGCCAAGGAGGCCGCGCGCGACACCTGACGCGCACCCCCCAGGTGGTTGCCGATGGCGCCGCCGCGTGCTAGCATCGCGTTTGGTCTCGCGTCCGTCGGCCAGGCGTCACCACCGCCGCCCCCCGATCGTCCCGACGGCGACACCACCTCCGAAAGGTGCGTCGAAAGCATGAGCACGTACTTCC
>SLSM01000268.1 GCA_007130445.1 Trueperaceae bacterium
GCGAACGGCGCCGCCTCGGCCATCATCCCCTCCGAGGTGCGGGTGAACACGCGCACCGAGAGCGTCGTGAAGCCCGTCGGCGCCAGCAGGAAGGTGAGCGGGAGTTCCTTCATCGCCACCATCAGGACCAGCGCCGTGCCGGCCACGACCGGCTTGCGGATCAACGGGAAGGTCGTCTGGAAGAACGCGACGAAGGGTCGACGCCCGAGCGAACGGGCCGCCTCTTCCAGGCGCGGCGGCACCTGCATCAGCGCCGAGCGGATCGGGCCGATGGCGAGCGCCAGGAAGCTGATCACGTACGCCACGATCAGGATCGCCATGGTCTGGTACAGCCACGGCACCGAGCGCAGCGAGAAGAACACCATCGCCAACGCCAGCGACACGGGTGGGATGGCGTAGCCGAGGTACGCGAGCCGCTCGATCAGTTGACTGCCGGGGATCCGGACGCGCGCGGCCAGGTAGGCGATCGGCATCGCCGCCAGCGCGGTGATGATCGCCGCTGGCACGGCGACGGAGGCGGTGCGCACGAACGCCTCGAGCACCGACTGCCAGGCCTCGGCACTCGGTGGCGCGAGCACCATCCACGAGCCCAAGACGAGGAACGGCAGACCGAGGGCGCTCAGCATGATGAGCGCCACGTAGCCGTACGCGAGCGGCGACCAGCGTCTCAGGCGCGTCATCACCACGGCGCGCTGCGAGCCGCTGCCGGTGCGGGCGTACTTGCGCTTCCCGAGCAGGCGTCCCTCCGTGGCGACGATGGCGAGCGTCAACGCGAGGAGGATGAGCGACAGCCAAGCGGCGTAGGTGCGATCGAAGGCGGACGAGTACTGCAGGTAGATGGCGTACGAGTACGCCTCGAAGCGCATCAACGCCACCACGCCGAAGTCGCCCAGCACGTAGAGCGCGATGACCAGCCAGCCCGCCAGCAAGGCCGGGCGCATCTGCGGCAGGATCACCCGCCAGACCACCGCCCGTCCGCCGTGCCCGAGGCTGCGGGCGCTCTCCTCCAGGCTCGGGTCGAGGCCCAGGAGCGCAGCACGGACGTTGAGGAACAGGTATGGGTAGGTGTAGAGCGTCAGGGCCGCCACCGCCCCCCAGTAGCCGCTGGGCCTCGGCACCACGGTACCGAGGAGCGCGCTGAGGAAGCCGTTCGCGCCGCCGAGGCTGATGAGGGCGTAGGCCACCACGTAGCCAGGGATCGCCAGCGGCACCACCGCCAGGATGGTGATCAGGCGCTTCCAGCGCATGTCCGAGCGGACCGTCAACCAGGCCAGCGGCACCGCCATCACCGTCGAGAGCACCAACACGCCGGCGGTGAGCGCGAGGGTGTTCACCATCAGCGTCCAGGTGCGCTCGCGCAGCACGAGTCGCTGTACCGTGGCGAGGTCGGCGTCGAAGGCGCGCAGCACCAGGTAGACGATGGGGATCAACGTGCCGATCCCGGCGACGATCGCCGGGATCAGCACGAACCAGGGGAGGCGACGGGCGCGGCGCGCCCAGACGGCGGGGGATGTCAGAGGAGGCCGACCTCCCTCAGCAACTCGAGCGTCCCCTCGAGGTCCTCGAGCACGTCGAGATCGACGTCGGGGCTGGCGGCGAGCAGCGCGTCGAAGCTGGCGAGCGCTTCGCTGGGTTCGACGCCTGGGACGACCGGGTACTCGTATACCTCGTTCGTGAAGTACGTCTGGGCCTCGGCCGAGAGGAGGAAGGCCAGGAACTGACGGGCGGCCTCGACGTTGCTGCTGGTGTTCACGATGCCGGCGCCGGCGACGTTCACCAGGTTGCCGATGTCGGCGTCCTCGAAGAAGCCCTGGGCGACGGGGTAGCTGGGGTCGTTGGCCAGGTAGCGCAGCAGGTAGTAGTTGTTGGTGATCGCGTAGTCGACTTCGCCTGCGGCGATGGCCTCGACCATCGTGGTGTTGTTGCGGTACGCCTGCACGTCGTTCGCGATCATGCCACGCAGCCACGCCTCGGTGGCGCTCTCGCCATGCACGACCCGCATGGCGGTCACGAAGGCCTGGAACGAGCCGTTGGTCGGCGCCCAGGCGACGCGGCTGCGGTAGGCCGGGTCGGTCAGGTCGAAGACCGAGGCCGGCCAGGGCGTGTCGGCGGTGCGCTCGGGGCTGTAGGCGAGGACGCGCGCGCGGCCGCTGGTGGCGACCCAGAGGTCGTTTCGGCTGGTGTAGATGCCGGGGAGGCCGCCGGTCACGTCGGCGTCCAGGGCCGTGAGCCGCTGCGCTCGGGAGAGCGCGCCGAGCGCGCCGGCGTCCTGACCCCAGAACACGTCGGCAGGGCTGGCGCGACCCTCCTCCAGGATCAGGACCGCGAGCTCGGCGGTGCCGCCGTAGCGGACGTTGACCTCGATGCCCGTCGCGGCGGTGAACTGCTCGACGAGCGGTTGGACGAGGGCCTCGCCGCGGCCGGAGTAGACGGTCAGGCTCTGCGCCAAGGCGAACCCGACGAGGCTGAGGGAGAGAGCGATCGTGACAACGCGTGCGAGCATGATGGGTCACCTTTCGGTCGCGCCGGGGCGCGGTCGCTGCGGAGTCCGATACCCTAGCTAAAGACTAGGGATTCGGTTGTGACGATGGTACGGGCACGCACGCGCTCCGTCAAGGGGCACCCGGCCAGCGGCGACCTCGCCGCTATACTGCAGCCATGGCCACACTCGATCACGACGCGTACCGGGGTGCCCGAGCCTCCCTCGAACGCGGTCGCGCGCTCGAAGCGGCCCTCTTCGCCTACGCGCTCGAGGACGGTCCGGCGTGGCAGGTGCTCGACGCCTTGGCGGCCTTCCAGAACCCAGACGGCGGATTCGGACACGGCCTCGAACCCGACGTGCTGTGCGGCGCCACCAGCGCACTCGCGACCAGCGTCGCGCTGCGCCGCCTGGCCGAGATCGCCGCGCCACCCGGGCACGCGTTGGTCGAGGGCGCCGCGGCGTGGGCGAGACGCGCCATCGACTCGGGCACCCGCACCTGGCGGATCGTTCCCCCCGAAGCCGACGAGTCGCCTCACGCCCCGTGGTGGGACCAAGACGGCCTCGAGGAGCGCTTCCATGGGTTCGCGCTCAACCCGAAGGCCGATCTGGTGGCGCAACTCTTCGCGCTCAGCGAAGGCGATGACGGCTGGCTCGATCAGCTGGCCGGCGACGTCGTGCGCGAGATCGAGCACCGCACGGTGGCGACCGTGGCGCTCGACATGCACGAGATCATCGGTTGCGTGGCCCTCGCCGACGCACCACACGTGCCCGTGTCCGTTCGCCGCCGGCTGGTCGAACTGCTCGGTCCTATCGTCGACGCCGCCGTCGTGCGTGACCCCGCTGCCTGGCGTGACTACGGTCTCCGGCCGCTCGCCGTCGCTCCGAGGCCCGGGTGCGCCTTCGCCGGGGCCCTGCACGACGTCGTGCACGCCGAGCTCGACTACCTGATCGCCGAGCAGGCCCCCGACGGCGCCTGGTGGCCGACGTGGTCGTGGGGTCGAGACGACGCCACCTGGGAGCGCCAACGCGAGGCTTGGGCGAGCGTCCTGACGCTCGATGCCCTCACGCGCCTGCACGCCTACGGGCGACTCGACCGCTGACGTGCTGTTCGGACGCCTGAACGGCGAACAGCACGCCCTCCTCGAACTCGTCGCGCTCCCCGTATGCATCGTGTGTGCTCGAGTGGACGAGGCCGGTCGACGCAGCCTGCAGGGCGTCTTGCGTGACGGGGTCAACGACGTCGGCGTGCGCGACGACTGGCGCTCCCGCGGTGGCCTCTGTGGGCGCCACTGGCGCGTCTGGCGGCACCTCGAGTCGCCACCCCTGTCGAGCGCCATCCTGCTCGAGGACCTCCTGGGCACGTACCTGGAGAGCGACCGCCTGAGGGCGGTCCGATGCCCAGCGTGTGACATCAGCGAGCGGGCCGAGGCGCGCGCCATCACCGCCCTGCGGCGCCTCCCGGAGGCACCGCTCGAGAAGGCGTTGGCCGGCGGCCCGGGCTTGTTGTGCCTCCGGCACCTCGATGCGCTCCCGGAGGGGCACGTCCGGTCGCGCTTCCGCACGCGACTGGAGGAACTCCTGGAGCACCTGCGCGAACAAGTTCGCACCAGCGATCACCGCTTCGCCGCCGAGCGACACGGTCCCCACGCGGACGCCTGGCTGCGGGCGCTGCGGGTGTTCGGGGGGGACGTCTAGCGAGCCGCCGCCTCGGCCGAGGGCAGCCGATCGACCATGAGCGGCAGCGGATCGAAGGCGCGGAACCGGCAGCTCGCGGCGTCGAAGTCGTACGCGCCGAAGTGCAGGTGCGGCGGCGTCGTCGCGGCGTTGCCGTCGTTGCCCACGTACCCGAGCAGCGTACCCGCCTCCACCCACTGCCCCTCCCGCAGGCCCTCGGCGTACGCCTCGAGGTGGGTGTAGAAGTAGCGCCGCGCGCCTGGCCCGAGCACCATCACCGAGCGACCACCGCGGAAGCGGCCGCTCATCTCGTACACGAGTCCCGCCGTGGCCGACACGATGGGCGTCCCGCGCGGCGCGAACACGTCCTGGCCCTCGTGGGAGCGGCCGCCGTCGCGCGCCGCCGCGTACGTGTCGGCGATCTGGGCCACGCGCACGCTCGGGACGGGCATGAGCAGTGCCATGTCGACCTGCTCCGGCAACCGCGCCAGGTAGGTGCCGAGCACGTCGCGGTAGCGCTGACGCTGCTCGAAGGCCATCAGCGAGGCGGCGTCGCCCGTCTCCGGCGCCGTACGTACGGGGCATGACAGCGTCTCCCACACGGGTGTCAACACGGGGCGGCTCGGGTCGGGCAGGGCCTGCGCGTGTGCGCTTCCGATCGCGGCGAGGACGACGAGATAGGGGAGGACGCGCGAGGCGTGGTTGGCGGCAAGCGAGGCGAGCGGCAACATGCGTTCACGGTGGCACGACTGGATAGGATGCGAATGAGGGCGGGACCCCGTTCATACACGAGAGGGCGTCTTGCCATGCCGCGCTGGCGGCCGCTGGCCGCACCATGAAGGCGTACGGTGTTGAGCGACCGTCGCTCGCGTCATCGCTGCGCCGCGGCGCGCCAGGAGGGTCATGGACCACGACGTCGACGCCCGCGCCCTCCGGCGCGACGCCATCCTCACCGCCGTCACGGGCGCCGGTCTCGTCACGGGCGTCGTCGCGGGTCTTCTCGACGCCCCTCCATGGGTCGCCGGCGCCGCGTACCTGATCGCGTACCTCGCCGGCGGCTTGCCGGCCGGGGTCGAGGCGCTGCGCTCGCTGCGCAAGGGTGCGCTCGACATCGACCTGCTGATGGTCACGGCCGCGCTCGCGGCTGCGGCGGTCGGTGAAGCGCGCGACGGCGCGATCCTGCTCTTCCTGTTCAGCCTCGCCGGCACGCTCGAGGACTTCGCGATGGGGCGAACCAAGCGCGCCGTCGACGCGCTGATGCAGCTCCGGCCCGACGTCGCGCGGCGCCGCACGGCGAACGGCGCGGTCGAGGACGTCGCGGTCGACGAACTGCGGCCAGGCGACGTGATCGAGGTCGCGCCGGGTGAGCGCCTACCCGCCGACGGACGGCTGACCGAGGGCGCCAGCGCCATCGACCAGGCGGCCATCACGGGCGAGAGCGTGCCGGTCGACAAGGCCGTCGGGGACGAGGTCTTCGCCGCCACGGTCAACGGGCATGGCGCCATCGCCGTCGAGGTCGGCAAGGCTGCGGGCGAGTCGACGGTCGCGCGCATGATCGCGCTGGTGACCGAGGCGCGTGCGCAGCGCTCGCCCAGCCAACGCATCGGCGAGTGGTTCGGTCGGCGCTACACCGTGATCGTCTTCGCCGGCAGCGCGCTCGCGTTCATCGTCCTGCTCGCGCTCGGACGCGCGTTCGACAGCGCGCTCTACACCACGGCCACGCTGCTCGTGGCCGCGAGTCCGTGCGCCGTCGTGATCAGCGTGCCCGCCGCGGTGCTGTCGGCACTCGCGGCGGCCGCCCGGGGTGGGGTGCTGTTCAAGGGCGGCGGGGCGCTCGAGACGCTCGGCAAGAGCGTGACCCTCGCGTTCGACAAGACGGGCACGCTGACGACCGGTCGTCCGACGGTCACCGAGGCGATCGCCGTGGACGGCGATACCGACGCACTGCTGGCGCTCGCCGGTGCGATCGAGGCGCGCTCCGAACACCCGATCGCGCGCGCCGTGACCGCCGAGGCGAAGCGCCGAGGCGTGACGATCCGGAGCGCCGAGGACACCGCCTCCGTCCCGGGCCAGGGCGTGCGTGCGAACCTCGACGGCCGCGCCGTGTGGGCCGGCACCCGCCGGTTGATGGACGCGCATGCGCTCACGCTCCCGGCGTCGCTCGACGAGCCCGTGCGCGCCCTCGAGGCCCGCGGCGCGACGCTGATGCTCGTCGGCGACGCCGACGCCGTGCGCGGCGTGCTCGCCGTCGAGGACACCCTACGGCCGAGCGCAGCGAGCGCAGTGGCGCGCCTGCGCGCCGCGGGTATCAGGCGCGTGGCGATGCTCACCGGCGACCACGCGGGCGTCGCGCGAGCGGTGGGCGAGCAGGTCGGGCTGGCGGCCGAGGACATCCATGCTGACCTGCTGCCGGAGGACAAGCTGCGCATCGTGGCGCAGCTGAGTGAGAGCGGTCCGGTAGCGTACGTGGGCGACGGCGTCAACGACGCGGCGGCGTTGGCCCGCGCCGACGTCGGCATCGCCATGGGCGCGGCCGGCAGCGACGTCGCGATCGAGACCGCCGACGTGGCGCTGCTCGCAGACGACCTGGGCCGCCTGGAGGCGGCGTACCGGTTGTCGCGACGCGCCAACCGCATCGTGCGGCAGAACCTGGTGTTCGCCCTCGGCATGATGGTCGTCCTGGTCGGCTTCACGCTCTTCGGCGACCTGCCGTTGCCGCTGGCGGTGGTCGGTCATGAGGGCGGGACGCTGCTGGTCGTCGCGAACGGGCTTCGGCTGTTGCTCCCGGAGCGCACGCGAACCTGATGCGTCGTCGGCGCGTCGCGACGCGTCATCCCTGACCGAGCGCCGCGAGCGCCGTGATGCCGACCACCATGAGCAGCGCCGCGACCACCTTGCGGCCCGCGCGGTCGCGCTCACCGAGCACCAGCATGCCGACCAGCATGAGCGCCACGAGCCGCACCTGGGCCACCAGGATCACGTCGCCCGCCGTCCCGCCTGCCTGGAAGGCCAGGATGATCAGCCACTGCGTGAGCGCGAAGGTGGCGGCGACGGTCCAGGCGGTCGGGCGCCACAGCGCCCGCGCCATGAGTTCGCGCGGCTGCGGCCGAGCGACCGCGAGCATGCCGACGCCGGTCAGGACTAGGTTGAGCGCGGTGTAGCCGAGCGGGTCGAAGGGGGCGCTGATGGCCTTGTCCACCACGTTGCCAGCGCCGAACGCGATGGCCGCACCGAGGGCGAGTAGCTGTGGGCCGCTGAACCGCAAGCGCCGCGGCTTGTCGGCGATGACCACGAGCGAGGCGAGGATCAAGACGCTGCCGACGAGCGACGCAACTGGGAACGCCTCGCGCAGCACGAGCGTCCCCCCGACCACCGTCCACAACGCTGACGAGCGTAGGAACAGGTCGATCTCGGAGAGTTGGCTGCGTGCGAGCGCGGCGAAGTACAGCAGGTTGCCGAGGACGTACGCGCCGGTCATCAGGGCGAGCTGCGGCAGGCGCTCGGCGGCGGGGCTGAGGTCGGCACCGACGAGTGGCAGGAGTGCCAGGCACAAGAGCCCCCCGGTCACGTGGACGACGCCACCGAGCACGGCGGGGCGCACGGACGCGACGAGGCGCTTCGCGGCCCACACGTTCACGGCGCTGGCGGCTCCCGCGGCGAGCGCGAACACGAGCCACGGCATGCGCGACCTCCGCGCGCGATCGTACGACTCCCGGGACCCTCGACGGGGCCCTCACCGTCATGCAGGGACCACGAAGGGATCGAGCACGCTCGTGCCGGTCAGGTTCTCGCTGATGAACGGTGTTACATCAGTATAAAAGCGCAACTCAATGGGTTGGCGTTCCACCGACACGTGTCGAACGGATACCCGTCACCGACGGGATCTGGGGCGAGTCGGACGTCCAACGGCGGGAGCTGTGCCTTGGCGCTCACACACCCCTGCGTGCCCGGAGCGTCACCACGGTCGAGCGCCACGGCACCACCCGGTCGGTGAGTTGGGCCCGGTACCGACGCGCGACCGCTCGGGCGAGGTCGTCGCCGAGTGCGGCTCGCAACGTCTGACCGTATGCCCCCGGTGCGTCATCGGAGCCGAGCCAACGGTCCAACGACGTCGCCGCCAAGCGCTGGTCGGCCACGACCGGCGTCTCGGCGACGACGGGGTCCCCCCACCCGGCCTCTAGCGCCAGCGCCCGAAGCCGTGCCGGCGTCCAGGCCGCCGCCTCCTGATACAGCGTCGCCTCGGCTGCGCGCACCCGTTCGCCGAGCGCCTCGGCGTCGCTCCAGTCGATCAGGTCCGACAGCCGCTGGGCTCGACTGGCGTCGTTCTCGGCGAGGACGACCGACCCGCCTGGCACCATCAGCGCGGCGAGGTCCACCAGCCAGCCCACGGGCTCGAGGATGGAACCCAGCGTCGAGCGCCCGAGCACGCGGTCGAAGCGCAGGTCGCGGGTGCGTTCGTGCAGCAAGAGCGCGCTCGCCGCGGCGCTCGGCTCGGCCTCGAGGACGACTGGACGCTCCAACTCCGCCAGCCGCGCCGACTGCTCGCGCAGCGTCGTAGCGTGGCGCGCCTCGGCCGTCACGGCCACAACCAGGCCCTCCGGCGTACGCCGCACCGCCTCCCAGGTCAGGAGGCCGCTGCCGGCGGCGAGGTCGAGCACCACGTGATGTCGAGCGAGATCGGCCGCCTCGACCATGGCGTCGCGCACGGCGGCGAGCCGCGCGCCCGCTGCCGAGACGGTGCGCTCGAGCCAGCGGTCGCGGGCCCGATCGGTCGGTCCGGTGGTGAGCGTCTCGGCCGGCGCCTGGGCGTCGTGCTCGAGCATCGCCGCGAGTTGGGCCTCGCGGCGCCGGGCCACCTCGTCGCGGACGCGGCGCTCGGCTCCCTGGTCGCTCGGTTGGTAGAACACCTTGCCTTGCAAGGCACCCGGGAGGTACTGCTGCGCCACCCAGTGATCGCGGTAGGCGTGCGGGTAGGCGTACCCCGCGCCGTGCCCGAAGCCCTCGGCGTCGCGGTTGCCGTCGCGAAGCGGGTTCGGCACCTCGGCCTCGCGCTCGCTGCGCACCGTTTCCAGCGCGTCGAAGAATCCCATCGTGCTGTTCGACTTCGGCGCCGTCGCCAGGTAGAGCGTCGCCTGCGCCAGGTGGTAGCGCCCCTCCGGGAGGCCCACGTAGTCGTACGCCTGCGCCGCCGCGGCGACCACGCCCAGCGCCTGTGGGTCGGCCAGCCCGACGTCCTCGCTCGCGAGGATCAACAGACGGCGCAGGATGAAGCGCGGGTCCTCGCCGGCGTAGACCATCTTGGCGAGCCAGTACAGGGCGGCATCGGCGTCCGAGCCGCGCACGCTCTTGATGAACGCGCTGATGGTGTCGAAGTGCGCGTCGCCCTCCTTGTCGTAGAGCACCGCGCGCTGCTGGATCGACTCCTCTGCCACCTGACGCGTGACGTGCACCACGCCGTCGGCATCGGGCTCCGTGGTGATCACGGCCAGTTCGAGGGCGTTCAGCACCGCGCGCGCGTCGCCGTTGGCGACGTTGACCAGGTGGTCGAGGGCGTCGTCGTCGACCCGCGTCTCGAAGGTGCCGAGGCCGCGATCGCGATCTCGCAGGGCCTGCTTGGCGACCCGGATCAACTCGTTCGCGTCGTGGGGCTTCAGCTGGAAGATGCGGCTGCGCGACACCAGCGCCTTGTTGACCTCGAAGTACGGGTTCTCGGTCGTCGCACCGATCAACACCACCGTGCCGTTCTCGACCCACGGGAGCAGCGCATCCTGCTGCGCCTTGTTGAAGCGGTGCACCTCGTCCACGAACAAGATGGTGCGCTGCCCGGCGCGCTGGCGCTGTTGCGCCTCGGCCACCGCCTCGCGGATGTCCTTCACCCCGCCGAGGACGGCGTTGATGGCGATGAAGTGCGCCGCGGTGGAGTTGGCGATCACGCGAGCGAGCGTCGTCTTGCCGGTCCCCGGTGGCCCGTAGAAGATCACCGACGACAGCTGGTCGGCGGCGATCGCACGGCGCAGCAACCGGCCGTGCCCCAGGATGTGGTCCTGGCCGATGAACTCGTCGAGGGTGCGCGGGCGCATGCGGGCCGCGAGCGGCTCGTCCTGCGGCCTCGCGAAGAGGGAGGCGGTCA
>SLSM01000354.1 GCA_007130445.1 Trueperaceae bacterium
CCCTCCGGCACGTAATCGGGCGACTGGTGCCGGAAGAAGGTGTCGTACAGCTGCGCGTAGTGCCCGCCGGCGGCGACGAGCGCCTCGTGGCTCCCCTCCTCGATGGCCTCGCCCTCGCGCAGCACCAGGATGCGGTCGGCCTCGCGGATGGTCGACAGACGGTGCGCGATCACGATGGCGGTGCGGCCGTGCAGCACCGCCTCGAGCCCCTCCTGGATCTGAGCCTCGGTGAGCGGGTCGACGCTCGCGGTGGCCTCGTCGAGGATCAGGATGGCGGGGTCTTGCAGCATCACGCGGGCCATCGCGATCAGCTGCCGCTGGCCCATCGACACGCCGCGGCCGCCCTCGCTGACCACGGTATCGAGGCCGTCGGCGAGCGCATCGAGCCAGTCGCCGGCGCCGATGCGCGCAGCGGCAGCGCGCACATCGTCGTCGCTCGCGTCGGGCCGGGCGTAGCGGACGTTGTCGCGCACCGTGCCGGAGAACAGGAAGGGCGTCTGCTGGACGATGCCGAGCTGGCGCCGGTAGGCCGCCAGGTCGAGCGTGCGCAGGTCGAGACCGTCGACCAGGATGCGCCCGCCTTGGAACTCGTAGAAGCGCGCGACGAGCTTGCCGATGCTCGACTTGCCGGCACCCGTGTGGCCCACGAGCGCCACGGTCTCGCCGGCGCGGATGTCGAGGTCGAAGCCAGCCAGGACACGCTCATGTGTGTTGTAGCCGAAGTCGACGCCCTCGAAGCGGATCGAGCCGCGCAGCCGCGGAGGCACCACGTCGCCGGTCTGCGCCACGCGCGGCTCGGCGTCGACCAGCGCGAACACGCGCTCGCTGGCCGAGAGGCCGAGCTGGAACTGGCTCCAGAACGACGCGATGCTGGTGAGCGGGAACCAGAAGAAGGCGATCGCCTCGACGAACAAGAACCACTGGCCGGCCGTGACGCCGCCGGCGAGCACGCTGGTGCCGCCGAAGTAGACGATCAGCGCCGTGCCGATGCCCGCGATCGTGCCGAGGATCGGGAAGATGGCCGAGAAGGTGAGGCCCTGGCGCAGGTTGAGTCGGTAGGACTGGGCGTTGACGCCGCTGAACACGTCGTAGACCGCCTGCTCCTGGCCGAACGCCTTGGCCACGCCGATCCCCGTGATCGACTCCTGCACGTTCGCGTTCACGTCGGCCAGCACGCGCCGCGCCTGCCGAGTGGTGCGCCGAGCGATGCGCCGGAAGGCGAGCGCCGCTGCCACGATGAACGGCGTGATCGTCAACGCGATCGAGGCCAGGCGCCAATCGATCCAGAACAGGATGCCGGCGATGATCACCACCTGCAACACCTGGCTGACCAGGTTGAGCGTGAGCGTGACGACGTTGGAGAAGTCCTGGGTGTCGGCCGTGACACGGCTGACGATGCGGCCCGTGGAGTACTCGTCGTAGAACGACATGTCGCGTGCCATCACCGCGTCGAAGGCGTCCACGCGCAGCTTCAGCACCACGTTGCCGACCGCCTTCGCGGTGAGCCACTGGCGCAGGAAGTTGAGGCCCCACGAGCTGACACCGGCAACCCCGATCGCGACGAGCAGCCACCAGGTGCGCTGCCACAACTCGTCCGGCGGGGCGTCGCCGAGGCGATCGATGCCCGTGGCGATCAACAGCGGCAGCAGCGCGTCGAGCGAGGCGACGAGGAAGATCGCCACCGCGACGACGAGCATCGTCGGCACGAACGGGGCGAAGTAGTGCCCGATGCGCCTGAGCAGCTGTGCGTCGCTGTACTCGCGGTCGTAGCCCTCGGCCGCCAGGCCGTCCATCACGAAGCCCATCAGTCGAACCTCGCGAAGATGCGCTGGTAGAGGCCGCAACGCTCGAGCAACTCGGCGTGCGTGCCGCTGTCGAGCAACCGCCCGCCGTGGATCACGAGCACCAGGTCGGCGCGCCGGATCTGCGACAGCCGGTGCGTGATCATCAGCGTGGTGCGACCGCGCTGGACGGCGTAGATGGCGCGCTGGATGGCGTCTTCGGTGGCGCTGTCGATGGCGCTGGTGGCGTCGTCGAGGATCAGGACGCGCGGGTCGGTGAGCAACGCCCGCGCGATCGCCAGGCGCTGCCGCTGGCCCCCCGAGAGCGTGGCGCCGCGCTCCCCGATGACGGTGTCGTACCCCTCCGGCAGCGCCATCACGAAGTCGTGCGCCTGCGCCGCCTTCGCAGCTGCGATCACGGCGTCGCGATCGACCTCCGGCCCGAGGCCGAACGCGACGTTGTCTGCGACGCTGCGCGAGAACAGGAACACGTCCTGCTCGATCACGCCCACCTGGCGCCGCAGCGACGCCAGGCGCCACTCGCGAAGGTCGACCCCATCGAGCACGATGCGCCCCTCACCAACGTCGTAGATGCGGTTCACCAGCTTCGTCAGCGTGCTCTTGCCGGAGCCGGTCTGGCCCACGATCGCGACCGTCTGGCCCGGCGCCACCCGGAACGACACGTCGCGCAAGACGGGACTGGCGCCGGGCACGCTCTGGTAGGTGAAGCCGACGCGCTCGAACACCAAGTCACCGTCGACACGCGCCTCGTGACC
>SLSM01000270.1 GCA_007130445.1 Trueperaceae bacterium
ACGCCGGCCAGCTCGACTACGACCAGGGACTCGAGCTCGGCGTGGTCGTCAACGAGGCGACCGGTTCGTCGAGCGGCCTCAGCGGCCTCGCGACCTACTACCTGTTCGACGACGCCAACGCCGGCCGGGCGCTGTTGCGCTCCGGCTCGGTGCAGGCGAACGTCGGCGGCATCGTCGCCGCCGCGGCGGCCGACATCAAGCTCGCCAACGTCGACGGCGACGGGCTCGCCGAGGTGATCCTGGCCGGCGCTACGAACCTGGCGTGGGGCTGCGGGGACGACTTCCGCGCCCTGCTGATCGCGCTGGACGACAAGACCAACGACTTCGTCCAGCTGGGCGCGACGGTGGAAGGTCTCTTCTACCAGAACTGCCCAGCGTTCAACTCCTGGAAGCGCTTCTTCGTGTTCCTGACCACGCCCGACCTCGACGGCGACGGCGTGCACGAGATCGTGGCGAACCAGCTGGTGTTCGACAACTTCGTCAACGCCGCGCCGTTCACGAAACTCGAAGGCGTCGAGCTGCCGTTCACCGCGTTCCTCGACAGCAACCCCGACCCTGGCCAGCGCATGAGCGTCGCGACGATGGAGATGATCGCCGCGGACGTGACCGGTGACGGCCGCCAGAACGTGCTGCTCTACCACCAGAACCGCACCACCATGCCCGTCTGGGGCATCTCGGCGGTATCGTCCGTCGGCGTGGACGGCTGGGCGCAGCTCAGCGAGATCGCCATACCGGGCACGACCAACTCCCAGGGGACCGCGCGGCCCATCCTCGTGCCCGCCAACGTCGACGCCGACGGTCCGGTCCTGAAGTACGGCGCCGGCAGTCACCAGGTCGTGTTCACCGAACCGCTGATCATCGCCGCGCTGGCCGCCCCGCCGTGCCAGCTCGGCATCGCCCAGAACCACAGCGCCTGCGTCACGCGCTTCGGCCAGGGCACCAGCACGACCATCGACGGCACGCTCACGGTGTCGGTCAAGGCGAGCGCGACCCTCGGTATCGAAGCGGGCGTCAACGTCCCGTTCCTCGGCGACGTCGGCGTCACGTTCCGCAATACCGTGACCGCGAAGGCCAGCGTGTGGGCGGGCGCGGCCTACACGGTCGAGAAGACGGTGACGTACACGACCGGTCCGCTCGAGGACGCCGTGATCTTCACGTCCATCCCGTACGACATCTACCGCTACGACATCGTCTCGCACCCCGACCCAGAACTCGTCGGCAAGCAGGTGGTCATCCGCCTGCCGCGCGAGCCGGTGACGATGATCGCCGAACTCGGCTTCTTCAACGACGCGCTCCCGAGCGGCTTCACGCCGATCGCCGGCAACGTGTTCGATCACACGCCGGGCGACCTGAGCACGTACCCATCGGTGAGCCGCAAGGAGTCGCTGCGCTCGCAATTCGGCGGCGTCCTGGGCTTGGGCTTCCTCGAGGACGGCCCGCACGGAGCCGGCGTTGGCGGCGGCAACACCGAGGCCGAGATCAAGGTGTTGACGGAGATCAGCGCTGGTGGGTCGCTCGGCATCGAGTACGAGAAGTCGGTCGAGGCGACGGCCGGGGTGGGGATCGCCGGCTTCAGCGTCGGCTACGGCGTGGACGCCGCGCTCTCGGTCACCAGCGGCTCCTCTACGACCTACACCGGCATCGTGGGCAGCATCTCGGGAGCGGACGCCGAGGCGCACGCGTACTCGTGGGGGATGTTCACCTACGTGCAGGGCGTGGACGGCCAACGGTTCGAGGTCATCAACTACTGGGTCCAGTAGCGCCGTGCGATCGACGGTACGGCGAGGGCGAGGGCCGTAGCGACGGCCCCGCCATCCGCCACCGTGCCCCGACCGTAAGGCCCGTCGCATGTGCGGGGGATGAGGGCACGTATCATGCCGCGTGGACGACACGCTGGTCCTGTTCGGCGTGCCGCGAAGGGTCGGCGCGGGCGAGCCGGCCTTCCTGCCGCCCGGGATGGCGACCCATTTGGCCGCCATCCTCGCGCTGCGGGGCGATTGGGTCGCACGCGACGAGTTCGTAGCGCTCCTGTGGCCCGACGCCGACACGCGCCGCGGCCGCCACAACCTGAGCCAGCTGCTCCACATGGTCAAGCGCAGCGCCTGGGGCCACGACGTCGAGGCCAGCCCGGCACGCGTGCGTTGGTCCATCGCGAGCGACGTCGGGGCGTTCCGAAGCGCGATCGCGACCGGCGATTGGCAGCGCGCGGCCGAGTACGACGCCGGAACGCTGCTCGAGGGGACGTCCGAGGGCACGTCCGAGCCGTTCGACGCCTGGTTGCGCGCCGAACGTGCGGACCTGCACGCGTCGTGGCACGAAGCGCTCGTGGGCTACGCGGCGGCGTTGGCCGCCGACGAGCGTTGGTCGGACGCCGCGCGCGTGCTGCGGCGCCTGGTGGCGAGCGACGACCTGCTCGAGGGGGCCGTCCAGGGCCTGATCCGCGCCGAGGCCCGGGCCGGCCGCCGTGACACCGCCCTGCAAGCCTTCGAGACCTTCCGGGACCGGCTCGCCGACGAGCTGTCGCTCGAGCCGCTGGAGGCCACCACCGCGCT
>SLSM01000137.1 GCA_007130445.1 Trueperaceae bacterium
CAGAAGACGCTGGTCGAGTCGGAGAAGGCGTTCAACTTCCTGCGCGACCTCGCGGGCCGCGGCGGCACCATCTTGTTCGTCGGCACCAAGAAGCAGGCGCAGGAGATCCTCGCCGCCGAGGCGAGGCGCTGCGGGATGCCCTTCATCAACGAGCGCTGGCTCGGTGGGCTCCTGACCAACTTCCGCACGATCCGCACGCGCGTCGAGCGGCTCAAGGACTTGGAGCGCAGCTTCGAGGACGAGTCGATCCTGCGCTTCAGCAAGAAGGAGCAGATCGACCTGGGCAAGGAGCTGCAGCGACTGCAGCGCTACCTGGGCGGAATCCGCGACATGACGCGGCTGCCCGACGCGCTCTTCCTGATCGACCCGACCAAGGAGGCGATCGCGGTCAAGGAGGCCAACAAGCTCGGCATCCCCGCCGTGGCGCTGGCCGACACCGACTCCGATCCCGACGTCCTGGACTTCATCGTTCCGGGCAACGACGACGCCATCCGCTCGATCCAGCTCGTGACGGCGACGCTCGCCGACGTGATCGTGGAGGTCCGCGGCGGTGCCAGCGTGGCGCCCGAGGACGGGGACAAGGCTGCGGCCCCCGCGCCGGTCGCGGCGGTCGCCATGAAGCCGATCCCCGAATCGGCGGCCGAGCGCGCCGTGCGTGAAGCCGTCGCCGACGGGGAGAGCCCCACCGCGACCGCGAGCGTGCCCGCCGTGCCCGTGCCGACGCCGGCCGCGCCCGCAGCGAGCGCCGAGCCGAGCAGCGAGATGACCGAGGCCGTCGCCGCCAGCGAAGCGACCGCGGAGGCCGCTGACGCGGCCGCGGACGCCGCAGACACCGAGGCAGACGCCGAAGACGCCGCCGCTCGAGCCGCTGACGTCGCGGTCGAGACCGCCGCGGCCGCTCCCGCGACCACCGAGGCCAGCGAGGCCGCCGAGACTCCGGCCGAGGCTTCGGTCGAGGCTTCGGTCGAGACTCCGGCCGAGACCGACGCAGACGCCACGGTCGAGGACGACACCACGAAGGACGCCTGAGGACGGCGCGGAGGAGCAAGCGATGAGCACCAACACGGAAGCGATCAAGAAGCTGCGTGCGCTGACGGGCGCAGGCATGATGGACGTCAAGAAGTCGCTCGACGAGACGGGCGGCGACATCGACAAGGCCGCCGCGCTACTGCGCGAGCGCGGCATCGCCAAGGCCGCCAAGAAGTCCGTCCGCGAGGCGCGCGAGGGCATCATCGGTAGCTACGTCCACCACAACGGCCGCGTGGCCGTCCTGGTGGAGCTCAACTGCGAGACCGACTTCGTGGCCCGCAACGACCAGTTCAAGGAGCTCGCCAAGAACCTCGCCCTGCACGTCGCCATGGCCAACCCGCAGTACCTGCGCCCCGACGAGGTGCCCCAAGACGTGATCGAGGCCGAGAAGCAGGCGCTCCGGGCCCAGGCGCTCGAAGAGGGCAAACCCGAGGCGATCGTCGAGAAGATGGTCGAGGGGCGCATCGGCAAGTTCTACGCCGAGGTCTGCCTGCTCGAGCAGCCCTACATCAAGGACGACAAGCTGACCGTGGAGAAGCTGCTCGCCGAGGCCGTCGCGGCGATCGGCGAGAACATCCAGGTCGGTCGCTTCAGCCGCATCGCGATCGGCGAGTAGTCCGGCCCCGTGCGGCGCGTCCTGCTGAAGCTCTCCGGGGAGTTCCTCGCCGGCCCCAGCGGCTTCGGTGTCGCGCCCGAGGCCACCAGCGCGCTCGCGCAGGAGGTCCGGACCGCCCAGGCCAGCGGCACGCAACTCGCGCTGGTCGTGGGCGGCGGCAACTTCTGGCGCGGGGCGAAGAACGGCGGCGACATGGACCCGGCCACCGCCGACTACGTCGGGATGCTGGGCACCGTGATGAACGCCATCGCCCTGCAAGACGCGCTCGAGCGCCACGGCGTGACCACGCGCGTGCAGACGGCCATACCGATGCAGGCCGTCGCGGAGCCCTACATCCGGCGGCGGGCCCTGCGACATCTCGAGAAGGGCCGCGTCGTGATCTTCGCGGGCGGCACCGGCAACCCGTTCTTCACCACCGACACGGCCGCCGCCCTCCGGGCGCTCGAGATCGACGCCGACATGGTGCTGATGGCGAAGAACGCCGTCTCCGGGGTGTTCGATGACGACCCACGCGTCAACCCCCGGGCGCGGCAGTACGCCGAGCTCTCCTACATGGACGTGCTCAACCAGGGCCTGGCCGTCATGGATGCCACGGCGATCAGCCTGTGCATGGGCCGCAACATGCCGATGACGGTGTTCGACATCTTCACGGAGGGGAACCTCACCCGCCTGTTGGCCGGTGAGCGCGTCGGCACCCGCATCGCCACCGATGCCGAAACCCGCTTCGTCGACGATCACGCAGGCTGAAAGCGCGCCTGGGACACCCCGGAAGGGGTCGCACGCGAGGGCGCGGTAGACTGTCGCACACCAATGGCATCGCCGCGACCTCCGGCGCGGCGCCCAGGAGGACTAGCGATGAAGACCGTGCTCAAGGAGACGCGCGAGCGGATGCAGAAGTCGCTCGAGGCCTTCGAGAACAACATCGGCGTGGTGCGCACCGGACGCGCCAACCCGGCGATCTTGAACCGCGTCTACGTCGACTATTACGGTGCCTCGACGCCGCTGAACCAGCTCGCCACGGTGTCGAGCCCGGACCCTCGGACGCTCGTCATCTCGCCGTTCGACAAGTCGGCCATCAACGCGATCGAGAAGGCCATCCGTGAGAGCGACCTCGGCTTCAACCCCAACAACCAGGGCGACACCGTGTTCATCACGGTGCCGGCGCTGAACGACGAGCGCCGCCGCGACCTGGTCAAGCAGGTGAAGCACATGGCCGAGGAGGCCCGCGTGGCGGTCCGAAACGTCCGCCGCGACGCCAACGACGAGCTGAAGATGATGCAGAAGGAGCACCTGCTCTCCGAGGACGAGCTGCACACCGGCGAGGCCGACGTCCAGAAGCTGACGGACGAGTTCGTCACGTCGATCGAGCAACGCCTGAAGGCCAAAGAAGACGACATCATGGCCGTCTGAGTGGACACGCCCTGACGTGTCCGCCACCCGCATCGTCTCCGCCTTCGTCGGCTTCCTGGCCACGCTCGTCGTGCTCACGGTCGGTCTGCCGCTCCTGGGGCCCATCTACCTCGCGCTGACCTTCGTGGCGATCCAGGAGTACACCACGATGATGCGGTTGCGGGGCATCCCCATCCGGCGCCGCAGCCTGTGGATCGCCACGGCGCTCACGCTGCCCGCCTCGTTGCCGCCGAGCCACCCTTGGATGGCGCCGTTCGGCGACGTGCCGTGGCGGGAGCTGCTGCTCGTCGGCTTCATCGTCGCGATGCTCGTGCTCGAGGTGATCGCCTCGAACCGCAACTCGCTCCACGCGCTCGCGTTCAGCGTGCTCGGGTACGTCTGGATCAGCTGGCTGTTCGGCCTCGTGATCACGCTCCGCTACACGCCCGACGGCGTGATCGGCCTGTGGTACCTGACCCTGCCGGTCTTGGCCATCATCGCGACCGACGTCGGCGGCTACGTGTTCGGGACACTGTTCGGCAAACGCCCGCTCGCGCCGCGCATCAGCCCCAACAAGACCGTCGAGGGGGCGATCGGCGGCTTCGTACTGGCCGCCGTGGTGGTGTTCACGACCCTCGCTCTGATGCCGATCTGGACGGGCTTCCGCTTCACGTTGCTGCACGTGTTCGTGTTCTGCGTGGCGGTGCCGCTCGCCGCCCTGCTCGGCGACCTGTTCGAGTCGCTCGTCAAGCGTTGGGTCGGGGTCAAGGACGCCGGTGTGTTCCTCCCCGGGCACGGCGGCGTGCTGGACCGCCTGGACAGCACCCTGATCGCGGTCCCGACGACCTACCTCCTCCTGACCCTCGCGCTCCGCGTCAGCTGACGCCTGCGCCCACGCGCTCGAGCGCCGCAGCGCATGCGCGGGCCGCTGCGACACGGCTGGCGGGATGAGCGCCCGACGACGCCGGTGCGTAGCGGATGCTAGCCTCGAGGCTGCGCGCCGGCCGCCCGGGCTCGGCGCCCAGGAGGACGTCGCCAGCGTGTCCAACCCAAGCACACCACGGATCCCCACCGCTCTCGAGCGCAGCGTGCCCCCGAACTTCGTGACCGACGTCATCGACGCCGACCTCGCCCGCGGCCGCGTGGAGCGGGTGGTCACGCGCTTCCCCCCTGAGCCCAACGGTTACCTCCACATCGGCCATGCCAAGGCGATCTGCTTGAACTTCGGGCTGGCGCGCGATTACGGCGGCCGCTTCAACCTGCGCATGGACGACACGAACCCGACGACCGAGGACCCCGAGTTCGTGCGCTCCATCCAGGACGACATCGCCTGGCTCGGCCTCGAGTGGGACGAGCTCCGCTACGCCAGCGACGGCTTCGAAGAGCTGTTCGCGCTGGCGCTCCGCCTGATCGAGGGGGGACTCGCCTACGTCGACTCGCAGAGCGAGGAGGCGATCCGCGACGCGCGCGGCACACTGACGGAGCCGGGCAGGCCGAGCCCGTACCGCGATCGCAGCGCCCAAGAGAACCTCGACCTGTTCAGGCGCATGCGCGCCGGCGAGTTCCCGGACGGCGCTCACGTGCTGCGCGCCAAGATCGACATGGCCTCCCCCATCATCGTGTTGCGCGACCCCGTCCTCTACCGCATCAAGCACGCGCATCACTACCGCAGCGGCGACGCCTGGCCGATCTACCCGCTCTACGACTTCGCGCATCCACTGACCGACGCGCTCGAGGGCATCACGCACTCGCTGTGCACCCTCGAGTTCGACAACAACCGCGCCATATACGACTGGCTCGTGGGGCACCTGTTCCCTGAACCACGGCCGCGGCAGTACGAGTTCGCACGGCTCGTGCTCGACCACACCGTGATGAGCAAGCGCAAGCTCATCGCGCTGGTGAAGGGCGGCTTCGTGGACGGTTGGGACGATCCCCGCATGCCGACGATCGCCGGGCTCCGGCGCCGCGGGGTGCCGCCCGAGGCGGTTCGCACGTTCGCCACGCGGGTGGGCGTGACCAAGAGCCTCTCACGCACCAGCCCCGCCCTGCTGGACGAGAGCGTTCGTGACGCCCTCAACCCCGTCGCTCCGCGCGTGATGGCCGTCCTCGATCCGGTGCCCCTCGAGCTCACGGGCGTTCCGAGGCACGTCGATCACGTACTCGCGCCACGCTTCCCGGACGACCCCGCGTCCGCCGTGCGCGAGGTGCCGATATCCAGGCGGCTCGTCATCGAGCGCGACGACGTCTCGCTCGATCCGCCCGAGGGCTTCAAGCGGCTCGCACCGGGTCGCGCCGTCCGGCTGCGCCACGCCTTCGTGGTGCGCTGCGACGCCGTCGACGTCGACGCGAGCGGGCGCGTGGAGCGCGTCCACGCGACGGTGCTGCCCGACTCGCTCGGCGCGAACCCCGCCGGCGAACGCGTCTGGTCGGCCATCCACTGGGTCGACGCCGAGGCGGGCGCCGAGGCCACGTTCCGGCTCGTGGGTCGCCTGTTCGACGTCCCAGACCCGGACGCGGCGGGCGGCACCTTCACCGACCACCTGGCCAGCGACTCGCTCGTCGAGCGCCGCGGTCTGGTGGAACCGAGCGTGCTGCGCGACGGACCTGACACGCGCTACCAGTTCGAGCGACTCGGCTACTTCTGGCGCGACCCTCGCGAAGGCCGCGGAGACGCGCTCGTGTTCGGCCGCATCGTGCCGCTCAAGGACGGTTGGGCGAAGCGGCGCGACGCGCCCGCCAGCGCTACCGACGGCGGCGTCCCCGGGACGACGGTCGCTCCCGAGCCGTCTGCGGCGTCGCCGGAGGCGATAGAGGCGGATCCGTTCGCGCACCTCGACGTGCAGGCGCGCGCGGCGGCCGAGCGCCTGCGCGACCAGCACGGCGTCGATCCCGCGGCGGCGGCGCCGATCGCATCGTCGAGCGAGCTCGGCGCGCTCTTCGCCGACGGCGTGGCCGCCGGTGCGCCTGCTGCCGGGCTCGCGACCTGGCTCGCCAACGACGTGCAGCGCTTGACCCGAGCGCACGGCGGCGTGCCGGAAGGGCTCTCCGGGGCGACGCTGGCACGGCTGCTGGCGCTGGTCGACGACGGTCGTCTCACGGTCCGCATGGCACGCGCGTTGCTCGACGAGGTGGCGCACAGCGGCGCAGACCCCGAGGCAGTAGTCGTGGAGCGAGGCTTGAGCGTGCAGGGCGATCCCGCGGAGCTCGCCGCCTGGGTCGAGACGGCCCTGGCAGAGCATCCCGCCGAGGTCGCCGCGTATCGCGGCGGGAAGCGCGGTCTGCACGGCTTCTTCGTCGGCCAGGTCATGCGGGCGTCGCAGGGCCGAGCCGATCCCTCGGCGGTCCAGGACGCGGTGCGCGAGGCGCTGGAGCGCGGCGAGGGCTGACGGCGCGACGAACGGCGGCGCTCAGCCCGCCCGGACGAACGCGGCCAGGTCGCCGCTCACCGCGCGGAGCGAGGGCTCGTGGACGTACATCATGTGTCCCGCCTCGTAGACGGTGTGACGCACGTTGCCGCGCAGGGCAGGATCGAGGGCCATGTGCGCGAGCGTGTGCTCGGTGGCCCAGTACGGCGTGGCGAGGTCGTAGTAGCCGCTCGCGACGTGCACGCGCAGCGCGGGGTTGGCGTGCATCGCGCTACGGAGCTGCTCGGCGACGTTCACGAAGCGGTTCTCGAACCCCTCGAAACGCCAGGTGGCGTGCAACCCCGTCAGGACCTCGTAGGGCAGATCCGACGCGTACCCCAGGTCGCGGCGTACGTAGTCGTTGAGCGTCGCGCCGTAGGGACCGAGGATCGCTGCGTAGGAGGGGTCGGCGTCGGGGGTGGCGCCCACCGCGTCGCGATCGCGCGCCGTGTAGCGCGCGTCGAGCCTGCCGACCGAGCGTCCCTGGTCGCGCAGGAGTGCCTTGCAGAAGCGCATGATCTCGACGCGCAGGTGGGCGCCGCGCAACCAGCGCGCGTCCAGGCCCGTGTAGCGGGTCAGGCGCTCGGCGACCGCGTCGATCAGGTCGTCGTCGGCCCGGTCGCCCAGCGCCAAGAAGCGCGCGTAGACGTCGAGCGACCACGCCTCGACCTCGTCCAAGACCTCGCGCAAGGGGCGTGCCTGGAGGTCGGCAGGGAGGCGACCGTGGTAGTGCGCGACAGCGGCGTACGTCGGCAGGAAGAGCAGATGTGGGAGGTCGTTGCCCGGTTCGAAGCGGGCGGTCGAGAAGTCGAGGATCGACGAGACGAGCATCACGCCGCTGAGGTACATGGCGTGGCGGCTCTGCAGGTAGGCGGCGAGCGCCGCAGCACGGGTGGTGCCGTACGACTCGCCGATCAGGTAGATCGGCGAGCCCCAGCGCCCGTGGCGCGACACCCACAAACGGATGAGGTCACCGACGGAACGGACGTCTGGATCGAGGCCGTGGAACTCGGCGGGCTTGCCGCCCTTGACGGCGCGGCTGTAGCCGGTCGAGACCGGGTCGATGAACACGAGGTCGGTGTGCTCGAGGAGGCCGTGCGGGTTGTCGACGAGTCGGTACGGTGGCGCCGTGGGTGCCGGATCGGCGTCGAGAGGGACGCGCTTCGGCCCCAGAAGGCCCAGGTGGAGCCACACCGACGACGATCCGGGCCCGCCGTTGAAGGAGAACGTGAGCGGCCGTGTCGCGGGATCGCGGACGCCTTCTTTCGTGTAGGCGACGACGAACATCTCCGCGGTGGGGGTCGTGCCTTCCCACTGCTCCGCACGCTCGCCGGTGCCGGTACCCTCCCGGTGCAAGACGACGCGGCCGGTGTGCGAGGCGTACCGCAGGGTGCGCTCGCCTCTCGGCTGCTGGTGATGGCGCGTCACGAGATCGTCGCTCGGTACGGTGTCGGTCTCCTTCGTCGCTGTCCGCTGCTCGCTCACGTCGTTCCTCCTGATGCCTCGCGTCGCGTGCGAGCGTACCGCGCGCCACGCGGCGTAGGATGCCGTCATGGCCGAACGAGAGATCGTGCTGCTGGGCGATCCCCGGCTGCTGGAGCGCTGCCGACCGGTCGTTGCCGACGAGTGGTCGTCCCTACCGCCGCTGGTGGAGGACCTCCACGACACGTTGATGGCCTTCCGGCGACGGTGGGGCGCGGGCCGAGCCATCGCAGCGCCGCAGGTCGGCGACATGCGCCGCGTCGTCTACCTGCACGTGGGCGAGCCGCACGTGTTCGTGAACCCACGCATCGAGCAGCGCTCGCCGGAGCTGGTCGAGCTGTGGGACGACTGCATGAGTTTCCCCGACCTGCTCGTGCGCGTGCGACGACACGCCCGGGTCACGCTGGCGTACACCGACCTGCAGGGCGAGGAGCGCCGCTGGCCGCTCGAGGGCGACCTGGCCGAGTTGCTGCAGCACGAGGTCGACCACCTCGACGGCGTCCTCGCCGTTGCGCGGGCGGTCGATGGCGCGAGCTTCGCGCTGCGCTCGCAGGCGCACTTCACGGGGTACGACCGGTCACGGCTGCCGCCCGCCGAGCCCGCGCGCGACGGCTGACGGTGCCGGCCGGCGCGGGCGACCGTGCTCGCGCCACCGGCCACCAGGCCTCAGCCTTCGTGGAGCCCGCTGATGCCGTCGTCCGAGGGCGTCCACAGCGCATCGCCGGGCCGGCCTACGAGATCACAGCACACGCCCCCCGTTTCGGCGTCGAACCAGACGTCGCCAAGCCATACGCTCACGCCTGCACCGACCGGGCCGACCAGGTGCTGGCCACGGCCGCGCACGGCACTTCCGAGCAGCGTGGCCACGTCATCGCTTGCGAGGCGTCCGCGCCAACGCCAGCCCTGCTCGAGGCGCTGGACGTGGCCGTCGAACGTCGCCAATCGGGCCGGGATCGGTGGTCCCAGCGGCGCTCCGCGGTCGTCGAGGAGGGGCGTGAAGCCATCGTCGGTGCACATCGCGTCGTCGGTCATGTGGCGATCATGCCGCGCGCGCACTCGGCGGTGGCCGCGAGCTAGGCCCGTGCCCAGAGGGGCGCGGTAGCCTGCCGTGATGGCCATCGGCGCGTTGAACGAGTCACCGCTCCACGCCGCGTTGAAGCAGGCGTTGGCACCGGCAGGCGCACGCTTCGAAGTCGAACTCGAGGGCTTCGTGGTCGACGCGGTGTGCGACGACCTGCTGATCGAGGTGCAGACGCGCAACGTCGGGGCGCTCCGCTCCAAGTTGACGACCCTGCTGCGCTCACACCGGCTGCGGCTCGTCGTCCCCGTCGCAGGTGAGCGCTGGATCGTCCGGCGTGACGCCGACGGCACCACGCTGTCGCGCCGTCGCTCACCGAAGCGCGCCGATCTCCTCGACGCTCTGGCCGCGCTGGTCGGCATCCCAGCCCTGCTCGACCACCCCAACCTCGAGATCGAAGCCGTGGTGACGCGCGACGAGGAGACGCGCGAGCACCGCCTCGGGGTGGCGTGGCGCCGACGCGGCTGGGTCACGGTCGAGCGTCGGCTGCTCGACGTGCTCGAGCGCCATCGGATGCGCGGAGCGCGCGACTGGTTGCGGGTCCTGCCGAGCACCCTCGACGAGCCGTTCACCACCGCCGACATCGCCCGAGGCCGGCCCTCGCGGCGACCGGTGGCCCAACGCGCGGCGTTCGTGTTGCGCGAGGCCGGCGTGATCGCAGCGACCGGCCGCGTGGGCCGCGCCGTGGGCTACCGGGTCGCGCCGGCGGGCGACGACACCTGAGCGCGGAGGAGCGCAGCGACGCTCACGGACGCGGCGCGAGCGCCGAAGCGACCGACGCGCCGAGCGCGGCGCGCAGTCCGTCGACGTCGTGCACGGGTGCGCGGCAGGCACCCGCGCTGCACACGAAGGCGGTCGGGCGCTCCACGGCGCGACCCTCGAACCACGGCACGCGCGGAACCGGGAGGCCGTCACCCGCGCTCGGGAGGGGCGCTGCCATGGGCACCAGCCCCACCAGGGCGTGATCCGGTGCCTCTCGGTCGGCGCACTCCAGCAGCGCGCGGGTGCGGTCGTCGTCGGGCGCGCCAGCCACGATCACCTCGACGGGCGGCGCCGCCAGCCTGTCACGAGCGCCGAGGAGCGACGCCACCGCGGTCGGGGCACGCGCAGCCAGCCGGGCAGCGCCGCGGGTGGCCGCTGTGGCGCGCTCGGCGCGCTCGGCGTCGTCGCTCCACGCCGCGACCCACGCCAGCAGCTCCGCGGCGAGCCCGTGCTCCGATGGCGTCGGGCCGTCGAACGTCGAGCGTGGCCGCACGACCAACGACTCACCGAAGCGCGGTGTCGTGAAGTAGCCCCCCTCGCCGTCGGCGAAGTCGCGCTCGACCGCGTCGGCGAGCGCGAAGGCCCGTGCCAGGAAGCGGATCTCGCCGGTCGCGCGGTGCAGCGCGAGGGCGGCGAGGCCATAGCTGGCCGCATCTTCGAGCAGCGACACCGCCTGGGGCGCGCTCACTCCGCTGGCCCCGGGTGCCGGCGGCGGCGCCAGGTGGCGCAGACTGGTGCCGTCCCAGGCACGCTCCCACACGGCGTCCGCGCACTGGACGGCGGCGGAGCGCAGCTCGGTCGCGAGGGCCTCGGGCAGCCACGGAGCGGCCTCGACCAGGCCGCGGACCATCAGCGCGTTCCACGACGTCACGACCTTGTCGTCCATCGCGGGCGGGACGCGGTCGCGCCGGATCCGGATCAGTGCGTCGCGCACGCGCGCCACGCGCTCGGCGACGCGCTCGGGAGCGAAGGCGTCCGCGCCCAACGCGGCGACCACGGTGGGGTGGTCGAGTCCGCGCCACACCAGCACCGAGCGCCCCTCGAGCACGCCGACCTCGTCGATCCCATAGAGCGCTCGAGCGAGCGCCCGGTCGTCCGGATCGCTCAGCACCGGCGCGAGGTCGCTCGGCGTGAACGTGGCGAACCGCCCCTCCTCCCCCTCGCTGTCGGCGTCCTGGGAGGCGGCGAAGGCGACGCCGTCGGGCCGCATGACGTCGAGGGCCCACCGCGCGATCCCGACGGCGGCGTCCACCAACCTCGCGTCGTCGAAACGCGCCCCCGCGCGCGCGAGCACGCCGAGCAGGAGGGCGTTGTCGTAGAGCATCTTCTCGAAGTGCGGGACGACCCAGCGCTCGTCGACCGAGTAGCGGGCGACGCCGCCGAGGAGCTGATCGTGCAGGCCGCCGTCGACCATGCGCCGCAGCGTGAGGTGGAGCATGCGAGCGGCCGTCGGCTCGCCCTCGTCGTCCTCGGGCGGTCGCTCGAGCAGCCAGCGCAGCGCCGTGTGCGGCGGGAACTTCGGCGCCCCGCCGAAGCCGCCGTGCTCACCGTCGAACCCTGCGCGCAACGCCGAGAGGGCCGAGCGCTCCGCCTCGCCGTCAGCGTCAGCGAGCGGCAGCCGCTCGCTGAGGTGGCCGAGGCGCTCGGTGATCTCCGCAGCGGAGCGCACCACCTCGTCGCGGCGCTCGTTCCAGGCCGCGTGGAGCGCTGTGAGGAGTCGGGCGAAGCCGGGGCGGCCGAATCGGTCGTCGGGCGGGAAGTACGTTCCGGCGAACCACGGCCTCCCGTCCGGGGTGGTGACGACGGTCATCGGCCAGCCACCGCTGCCGCTCAGGGCCTGCACCGCCCCCATGTAGACCGCGTCGACGTCGGGGCGTTCCTCGCGATCCACCTTGACGCTGACGAAGTGGTCGTTGAGCAGCGCAGCGATCGCAGGGTCGTCGAACGATTCAAACGACATCACGTGGCACCAGTGGCAGGCGGCGTAGCCGATCGAGACGAGCACCGGCACGTCGCGTTCCCGGGCGAGCGCGAACGCCTCCTCGCCCCACGGGTACCAGTCCACCAGCTGGTGCGCGTGCTGTCGCAGGTAAGGGCTGGCCGTGTCGGCCAGGCGATTCGAGTGCTGGGTCATGGTCGACCATACCCATGCGCGTACACTGCAGCATGGAACTGGCCGACCTCCGCTACGACTACGATGCGCACCCACCGCTCGAAGCTGCCGACCTCGCCGAGGACCCGATCGACCAACTCGAGCGCTGGCTCGCCGACGCGCTCGCATCGGAGGTCATCGAACCCCATGCGATGTCGCTGACCACGATCGGTCCCGACGGCGCGCCGGGTACCCGCATGGTGCTGCTGCGTGGCCTGCACGACGGCACGGCGGTGTTCTACACGAACCTGGAGAGCCGAAAGGCGCTCGATCTGAGCGCCGACCCGCGCTGCGCGTTGCTGTTCTGGTGGGGCCCGCTGCAGCGGCAGGTGCGCCTGGAGGGGCGCGCCGTGCCCCTGCCGCGCGACGCGGCATCGACGTACTTCGCGACCCGTCCGCGCGGCAGCCAGCTCGGTGCGTGGGCTTCGCCGCAGAGTCGACCGTTGCGCGACCGCGCGGCGCTCGAGGCGCGCCTGGCCGAGGTCGAGCAGCGCTTCGATGGCCGCGACGTGCCCATGCCACCGTTCTGGGGCGGGTTCGCCGTCACGCCCCAGGCAGCGGAGTTCTGGCAGGGTCGGCCATCGCGCCTGCACGACCGGTTCTTGTACGAGCGCGACGGTGGCGTCTGGCGCCGGCGCCGGCTGGCCCCCTGATCCAGGCCCCTCGATCTGGGCCCACCGCGCTGGGCCCACCGCGCTGGGGCCACTGCGCTGGGAGCGCCGGGCGCGGTCAGTCCTGGTCGGCGTCGGGGAGCGGCGGGATGCGCTCGGGATACGTGCGGACCCCGGCGATCTCGATGGCGCGTTGCAGCGCGAGTTCGGCGCGCTCGCCGCGCAGCTCGCGTTCGATCTGGTCGCGCACCTCGTCGAAGCTGCGCTGGCGCGCGTCGATCCGCTCGTCGACCACCAGCAGGTGGTACCCGAACTGCGTCTGCACAGGGCCGGTCAACGCACCGATCTCGGCACCGAACGCGGCCTCGTCGAAGGCGGGCACGGTGGCACCCTGCGGGAGACAGCCGAGCTCGCCGCCGCGCGCGGCCGAACCGGTGTCGGTCGACACCTCCGCGGCGACCTCGGCGAAGTCCTCGCCGGCCTCGAGCCGCTCGATCACCGCTTCGGCAGCGGCCAGCTCGGGGACGAGGATGTGCTTGGCGCAGACCTCGGCCGGCACGGCGTAGCGCTCACGCGTCCCTTGATAGGCGACGCGAACCTCGGCCTCGCTCACGACGACACCGGCCTGGATCGCCTCGAAGGCGAGCTGCACGAGTTCCGATTCCTCGATCAGCGTGCGCAGCTGGTCCTCGTCACGGAAGCCGGCCTCGGCGAGCAGTTGAGCGAAGACGTCGTCGTCGCCGCCGGTGGTCGCGCGGACGTCGGCGACGATCTCGTCGATGCGTCCCTCGGGCACCGCGAGGCCTCGCGTCCGGGCGTAGTCGATCATCACCAACTCGCTGGCGCGCTGCTCGAGGAAGTTCGGCAGGAACGGGTAGAGCTGCGCGAACACGTCGGGCGTGTACGGCAGGCCCTGGTTCGCGGCGACGCCGCGCACGGCGATCTCGAAGCGCTCGACGACGAAGCTCACGCGCTCGCGTGTGGCGCCGAGCTCGATCAGGACCGGATCGGCGCCCTGGGCGACGGCATTGCCGGGAAGACACAAGAGGACCACGGCCATGATGGCCAGCACGGGCTTCGAACGCTGGAGTCGATGCATGCGGCAGGGTACCACCGGCCGCGGTGCGACGCCGTTGCGGTTCAGGTGGACTCGCCGTCTCCGGCCGCCGCAGCAGACCCGCCGGTCGACCCCGCTGCGGCTCCGCCGGCGCTCGCCGAACCGCCGGGGCGCGCAGCGTCTTCCGCGACATCGCGCAGACGCTCGTACGCCGCGCGCTGAGCCGCGCTCGGGCGCTCCGGGATGACGACGCGCACCTCGGCGAGCGCATCGCCGCGGCCGCCCGACTTCAAAGGCCAGCCGCGTTCGCGCAACCGCAGGCGGCGACCCGTCTGCGTGCCTGGCGGCAGGCGCATGTCGACCGGGCCGTCGAGGGTGGGCACGCGCACCTGCCCACCGAGCACCGCGACGTGATCGGCGACGTCGACACGCACATGGAGGTCGTTACCCTCCAGTCGGAACCGAGGATCGGACCGATGGCGCACGATCAACACGAGGTCGCCTCCACCGGGGGCCTGGTCGCGCAGACGCAGGCGCGCGCCGTCGCGGACGCCTGCCGGCACCGTCACGTCGAGCGAGGCGTCACCGATGCGCACCGTGCGTACGCCGCCGGAGAAGGCCTCGGCGAGCGCCACCTCGAGGGTCGCCTCCACACGCCGTGGCGGCCTCGGCGGCGCAGCGCGGCCAGCCTGCGTGGTGAACCGCACCGTCCGCCCGCCGCCGCCGACGGTGCCGAAGCCGCCGCCGAACAGGCTGCGGAAGAAGTCGCTGAAGTCCTCGTCGTCGCTCGGGTCCACGCCCCCGGCGAAGCCACCCGGGAAGCCGCCCTGGAACCCACCCGGTGGGAACGGTTGGGGACCCGATGCGCTGCCGTACTGGTCGTAGAAGCGCCGCTTCTCGGGGTCGCTGAGCACCGTGTAGGCCTCGTTGACCTCCTTGAAGCGGTCCTCGGCGCCGGCGTCGCCCGGGTTGCGATCGGGGTGGTGTTTCGCGGCGAGCGTCCGGAAGGCCTTGCGCACGTCACGCTCGCTGGCGTCGCGCTGCACCCCCAGGATCTGGTAGTAGTCCTTGTAGCTCGCCACGGTCTGCTCCCGCCGCTCTCAGTCCTGCGCGACGACGACGACACGCGCCGGGCGCACCAGGCGCTCGCCGCGGACGAAGCCGGCCTCGAACACCTCGGCGATCGCGCCGGGTTCGCGGCCGGCGCCCGCCGGAACGACCGCGAGCGCCTCGTGGTGATCGGGATCGAACGCGTCGCCCACGTCGCCGACGCGCAGCACGCCGATGGCTTCGAGCGAGCGCTCGAGCGACTCGCGCACGCTGCGCACGCCGGGCAGGATGCTGCTCGGATCGCCCACCTCGGCCATCTGCAGCGCGCGGCCGAGATCGTCGAACACGGCGAGCACGGGCAGGAGCGCGGCGTCCAGTCCGGCCTCGCGCGCGCGCTCGATCTCCTGCGAGTGGCGGCGGCGGGTGTTCTCCAGGTCGGCGCGGGCACGCAGCATCTTGTCGAGGCAGGCCTGGTGCTCGGCCTCGAGCGCGGCGAGCCGCTCGCTGGCCGCGCTCAGCTCGGAGCGCAGGATCTCGACCTCGGTGATCTCGTCGGCCACGCGCGTCGAGGCATCGTCCTCGTGCGGTTCGGCCGGGTGGCCATCACGTCGCTCGTCGCCTGCCATCGCGCTCACGACCCGGAGGGCTTGAAGTCGGCGTCGATGACGTCGTCATCGGGGTCGGCCGCGGAGGCTTCCGTGGGCGGCTCGCCGTCGGCCGCGCCGTCGGCGGCCTGCGGGGCCGTCGCCTGCATGAACGCCTGGAGGGCCGCCGCGAGCGCCTGTCCCTTGGACTCGAGTTCGTCCTTGGGCGCGTTGCCGTCGAGGGCGGACTTGGCCTCGTCCATGGCGGCCTGGAGCGGTTGCTTCTGCTCGTCGCTGGCCCCTTCGGTGTCGTCGAGCGCCTTCTGGGCCTGCAGGCGGAGCGAGTCGAGCTGGTTGCGAGCTTCCGCACCCTCCCGCCGCACGCGGTCCTCCTCGGCGTGGCGCTCGGCGTCCTTGACCATCGTGTCGACCTCGTCGTCGGCCAGGGTGGTGGTGTTCTGGATCGTGATCGACGCCGCCTTGCCCGTCGACTTCTCCTTGGCGGAGACGTTCAGCACGCCGTTGGCGTCGATGTCGTAGGTGATCTCGATCTGTGGCGAACCGGCGGGCATCGGGGGGAGCCCATCGAGCTTGAACCGACCGAGCGACTTGTTGTCGCCGGCCATGCTGCGCTCGCCCTGGAGCACGTGGACCTCGACGCCGGTCTGGTTGTGGTCGGCGGTGGTGAAGGTCTCGGTCTTGCGCACCGGCACGGTGGTGTTGCGTTCGATCAGCTTGGTGAACACGCCGCCCTTGGTCTCGACCCCGAGGGAGAGCGGGGTCACGTCGAGCAGCACGATGTCGTCGACCTCGCCGGTGAGCACGCCGGCCTGGATGGCGGCGCCGAGCGCGACCACCTCGTCGGGGTTCACCGTCTGGTTCGGCTCCTTGCCGAGCAGTTCCTTGACGAGCTTCTTGACGGCCGGCACGCGCGTGCTGCCGCCGACCAAGATGACCTCGTCGATCTTGTCCTTGCTCAACTTGGCGTCCTTGAGCGCCTGCTCGACGGGGCCGCGGATGCGTCCGAGCAGCTTGGAGATCAGGTCCTCGAACTTCGAGCGCGAGAGCTTCTTCTCCAGGTACAGCGGCGCGTTGGAGGCCGGGTCCATGGCGATGAACGGCAGGCTGATGGTGGTCTCGGGCAGGCCGGAGAGCTCGATCTTGGCCTTCTCGGAGGCCTCGATCAGGCGCTGCAGGGCCTGCTTGTCCTTGCGCAGGTCGACGTTGTACTCCGCCTTGAACTCGTCGGCGAGCCAGTTGACGATGGCGTAGTCGAAATCCGAGCCGCCCAGGTGCGTGTCGCCGGAGGTGCTGCGCACCTCGAACACGCCGTCGCCCACCTCGAGGATGGAGACGTCGAAGGTGCCGCCGCCGAGGTCGAAGACGAGGACGGTCTCGCTCCCCTTCTTGTCGAGGCCGTACGCGAGCGCGGCGGCCGTGGGCTCGTTGACGATGCGGAGCACCTCGAGGCCGGCGATCTTGCCGGCGTTCTGGGTGGCCTCGCGCTGTGCGTTGTTGAAGTAGGCGGGCACGGTGATGACCGCCTTGGTGATCTTCTCGCCGAGCTGCTCGCTGGCGTCGGCAACGAGCTTGCGCAACACCATCGCCGAGATCGCCTCGGGGGTGTGCTGCTCGCCGGCGACGACGAAGCGCACGCCGCCGTCGTCGCCCTTGACGACCTCGTACGGGGCGCGCTCGGCCTCGTGCTGGATCTCGTCCCAGGTGCGGCCGATGAAGCGCTTCGCCTCGAAGATCGTGCCCTTCGGGTTCAGGACGGCTTGACGCTTGGCGACCTGCCCGACGAGGCGCTGGTCGTCCTTGAAGCCGACCACGGACGGGGTGGTGCGGTTGCCCTCGGAGTTGACGAGGACGACGGCCTCACCGCCCTCCATGACGGAGATGACGCTGTTGGTGGTCCCGAGATCGATGCCGACGGCCTTGGCCATGGTGGAGCTCCTTCGTGGTTCCGCACCGGACGTATCGTTCCGGCCACGCGGGTAGGATGGGTCGCGCGCGCGCGCAAGCGACCTGACACGGCCGTGCGCACCTTCTGCACCAGCCGTGAGTGTAGCAGTACCATCATGCACTGTCAACGGATGTGAGTCTAGTCGTATCAAGTTCGTCGGTGCTTGCCGCCGGTCGCCGATCGCGCGACACTGGACGCAGCGGCCCCACATCACGGGGCTGCGAGAAACGAGGCCGCGATGCTCTACCTGGTCATCGCCAAGGACGGCACCGACGCCGGCGCGCCCGAGCGCCGCCAGGCGGTTCGGGAACACCACCTCGAGGGCGCCAGGGCGCTCGCGGAGCGCGGCACCATGCACCTCGGTGGCGCCCTCCTCGACGAGGCCGGCGGCATGATCGGCTCGGCGCTCGTCCTCGAGGCCGACGACGAGGCTGCCGTGCGAGCGCTCCTCGAGGCCGACGTGTACGCCCGCCGAGGCGTCTGGCAGCACTACGAGATCTACCCCTTCAAACGCGCCGTCTAGCCGTCCCGAACACGCGCCGCGCTCACAGGTGCCGCTGCAGGAAGTCGACGAGCAGCCGCCAGGCCTGCGCCTGCACCGGGTCGCTCGCGATCCCGGCAGGCCCCGTGACGAAGGCGTGCCCCACGCCGTCGAACACGTGCACCTCGTGCTCGACTCCGGCCTCGGCCAGGGCGCGCTCGAACGCCGCCACCTCGCTCTGCGGGATCGAGCCGTCGTTCGCGCCGAACACACCCAAGACCGGCCCGCCCAGCCTCCGCAGCGCCTCGACGTCGTCGCTCACGTTGCCGTAGTACACGCCCGTGACGGCGACGTCGGGCCGCTCGAGCGCGTAGCGCAACGACATGCGCCCGCCGAAACAGAAGCCCATCACGGCGACCCGCGTGGCGTCGACGTCGGCGTGCCCGGCGAACGCCGCGAGCACGGCGTCGAGATCCGAGCGCACGCGCTCGTCCGGCGTGCGCAGCGTCTGCCAGATCGCGCTGGGCAACCAGCGCGTGGAGCGACCACGCATCAGATCGGGCGCGATCACCACGTACCCCTCGGCCGCCAGCAGCTCGGCCTTGCCGATGGTGGCCTCGTCGAGCCCCCAGAACTCGTGGATCATCACCACCAGCGGCCGCGGCTCAGTGCCCCCGTTCGGTCGAGCCAGGTACGCCTGCAGCGGACCGGCCGGACCCGCGAGTTCGACGTTGGCGAGCGCCTCGACACGGTCACGTGTCCACCAGCGATCGACGCTCACCGACAGCGTCAGCGCGACGCCCACCGCCAGGAACGCCAGCCCCAGCCCGATCGATAGGCGCCGCAGGGTCCGCATGCGGCAGTCTACGCGCCGCCGTCGCCTCCGAGGTCGCCCACCACGGCCGTGGACCCGGCCGCTCCAGCGGCAGCGACGACACCGGTGCGCCGCCGCACGATCGCGGCGAGCCCGAGGCTGACGAGCAGCACGACCGCGGCGGCCACCAGGAGCCGCGGCTCGAACTGCAAGGCGTCGGGCTCGAAGCGGCTCCCACGCAACGACGCACCCGCCAGGACGCCGACCAACAACCCCGGCGCTCCGCCCAGCAGCGTCGCGCCGACGAACGGGAGCAGCGGCACGCGCAACACCCCGGCAGCCGCGTTCACCAGGTCGCCGGGCAGCATCATCAGCCGGGCACCGAGGACGGCCGCGAAGGGTCGCCTCGCGAGATCGGAGCGCCAGCCGGAGCGCGGCGGACGGAGCGCCCGTCCTCGCATCACGCGAGCCACGCCGTACGGGAGGAGCGAGGTCAACGTGACCGCGACGGCCGCCACCACGAGGCCCAGGACGGGACCGAGCAGGAAGCCCGCGAACGCGGTCAGGACCGTGGAGGGGAGCAGGGTGAGCGGCCGTACCGCGAACGCCGCGAGCAACACGCCGAACGCACCGGCCGGCGTCTGGGCGGTGCCGAGCAGGTCCGCCATGGCGCCCGCGACGCCGTCCTCGTTGCCGCTCGCCCACCACCACGCGGCGACCGCCAACGCCGCCCACACCGCGGCCGCAGCCGCGACGCGGCGCCGTCGCCTGCCGCCCACGGGCGGCCGCGCCTCCGGCGCGGCACGCCCCTCGCCGCCGTCCCGACCGGATTCGTCGGCCGTCGCACGTCCGCCACCCACCGTCACGGCGCCAGCGTACGCGTTCGAGCCAGGCAGGTGCGCACATGCGTAGGATGGGGTGTGGAGCCCCAGCCGTCCGCACACGCGTCGCACCGCCCCCGGCCCGCGCTCGCGCTCGCGCTCGGAGCGTTCGAGGACGCGTGTCCGACGTGGGCACCCACCACGAGTGGCGGCAGCGGCGGGCGGTACGCGTGAGGCGCGTCCGCACCCCGGTGTCGGGCGAACGCTACGCCGACGTCCGTTTCGTCGGGGTGCGCATCGACGGCACGCTGCAGGGCGCCCACTTCCGCGACTGCGTGTTCGAGGAGTGCGACCTGCGCGAGCTCAGGCTCGTCGACTGCGAACTCAACGACAGCGACCTGCTCGGCTGCGACATGCGCCTGCTCGACGTGCAGGGGAGTCGATTCGGCGGGGTGACGCTGGAGGCGTGCCACGTCGTCGGCGTGGAGTGGCACCGCGCCGCCACCAGCGGCGAGCGGCCGCTGGAGGTCGACGCCCAGGACACCATCCTCAGCTTCTGCAGCTTCGTCGGCCTCGACCTCCGGAAGCGTCGCTTCGAAGGCTGCACGATGCACGAGGTGCTGTTCGACGCGTGCGACCTGCGCGACGCCAGCCTCCGCCACAGCGACCTCGCCGGGGCCCAGTTCAAGGGCTGCGACCTGCGTGGCGCCGACCTGCGGACCGCCCGCAACTACGCCATCGTCGCCAACGACAACCGCCTCGAGGGCATGCGCGCCGCGCTGCCCGACGCCGCGGGGCTCCTGGCCGGCCTCGGGATCGACCTCGAGCGCGACTGACGCCGGGCGTCAGACCCGCGGGTCGATCCAGCGCGCCTCGCGCCGCGCTCGCTCGGCCGCGAACGCGATCACGTGGCTCTCCAGCGACGCCGCCAGGTCGGTCGCACCCGGGTCGTCGCCGTGCACGCCGGCGACGCGCTCGAACCAGTCGCGAGCCAGTGCCTGGTCCGCCGCGTCGTGCGCCTCACCGCTGGCACCGCAGTCCTCGAGCCGCCGCTCGCCGGTGCGGAAGTCGTGCCACTCCAGAACGCCGCGACCGAAGTGCGCAGCGGCCTCGCCGTGCGTCCCCCATACCCGCACCGTGCGCGTCATCTCGGCGCTGAAGGCCGTGACGGTCAGGCTCGCGCGCACGCCGCCCACGAACTCCAGCGCCACCACCTGGTGATCGACGACGTCGTTGTCGCAGCGGTACACGCAGCGTCCGTACGGACCGTTGCGCAGCGCCTCGAGCACGCTGGCCTCGGTGGGCTCGGGGGTCACCACCAGGTTCGGCCACACGGCCCGCCCGCCGTAGCGTCCGAGATAGATGCGCGGGGCGCCGTAGGGACAGCTCGCCTCGACCGGGCAGCCGTCGGTGCAGCGCTCGGGCGCGCCCGCGGGGGCCTCCTCCGACCGGAAGTGCCGCGGCGCGGCGCTGCTCGTGACCCGTTCGCACGGCTCGCCCACCCACCAGCGCAGGAGGTCGAGGTCGTGACACGCCTTCGCGAGCAGCATCGGGCTGGCGTCGGCCTCGCGCCGCCAGGCGCCGCGGACGTAGCTGTGTGCGAAGTGCCAGTGCCCTATGTGCTCGACGTGGTCGATGCCGACGAGGCGACCGAGCGCACCGTCACGCAACCCCGCCGCGAGCCGTTCGAAGACGGGTGCGTGCCGCAAGACATGGGCCACCGTGACGCGCCCTCGGCTGCGCTCGGCTGCGAGCGCGATGCGCCGGACGCCGGCGAGGTCAGGTGCGATCGGCTTCTCGAGCAACACGTCGAGCCCCAGCGCCAGCGCCGCCTCGGTCGGCTCGACGTGCTCCGCGTCGGGCGTGGCGACGACGACGGCGTCGAGCTCGAGCGCTCCCGCCGCGACGTCGGCCAAGAGCGCGCGCCAATGCTCGTAGCGACGCCCGCCCTCGACGCCGTTGCGCTCGCCCACGAGGCGGCGGCGCTCCTCGCGCTGGTCGGCGAGCGCGACCACCCGAACGAGCCCGGGCGCGCCTGCCGCGGCCGGCGCGTAGACGTCGCCCCCGCGGTTGCCGGCGCCGAGGATCGCGATGCGCGCGGGCCGCACGGCCATGGCGCTCACGCGACACTTCCCGCGTCGCCGCGCCGGTGGACCGACGCGCCCTGCACCCAGGTCTCTGCGACGGCCCCCTCGCGGGCGAGGGCGAGACAGGCGCCGAGGACCGCATCGGCGCCGTCGGCGTGCGCGAGCACGGCCGCGAGGCTGCTGCCGGGCGGCGGCTCGATCGACACCAGGTCGGCGGCGCGCCCCGGGAGCAGGTCGCCCACCTCGTCGCCCAGGCCGATGGCGTCGGCGCCAGCCCGGGTGAGGAGCCACAACAGGTGCGCGGCCGTGAGCGGCTCTCCCTCGGGACCCAGACCGGCCTGGGTGAGATACGCCTGCAGCGCCTCGTGCAACAGCGCCGGCGACGTGCCGGCTCCGACGTCGCTGCCGAGCGCGACGCGAACGCCCGCGCGGCGGTGGCGCGCGAACGGGAACGCTCCGGAGCCGAGGAAGGCGTTGCTGGTGGGGCAGTGTGCCACCGCAGCGCCGGCGGCGGCCAGACGCGCGAGCTCGTCGTCGCCCGGGTGGACGTCGTGAGCGAACACGCTGCGAGGGCCGACCAGACCGTGGCGCTCGTAGACCGCGAGGTAGTCGCGATCGCTGGCGAAGGCCGCGCGCACGGTGGCGATCTCGGCGCGACTCTCGTTGAGGTGGCTGGTGACGAGCAGCTCGGGACGCTCGCGCGCCAAGGCGCCGCACGCCGCCAGCACGCCATCGCCGCACGTGACCGCGAAGCGCGGCGACACGGCGTAGCGCAACCGGCCCCGGCCGTGCCAGCGCTCGGCCAGCGTCGCCGCCTCGGCGTAGGCGTGCTCGGGCGTGGTGCACAGCGCCTCGGGCACGCCGTGGTCCGAGATCACCAGCCCGCTGGCGAGGCGCAGACCGCTGGCCTCCGCCGCCTCGAAGAACGCCTCCATGGCGCTCGGGACGTGCGCGCCGAAGACCAGCGCGGACGTCGTGCCGTTGGCGGCCAACAGCCGCAGGAAGGTGCGCGCCTCGCGCTCGGCGAAGGCGACGTCGAGGAAGCGAGCCTCGAACGGGAAGGCCCGCTCGTCGAGCCAGCGCAGGAGCGGCAGGCCGAACGCGCCGATCACGCCCACCTGCGGATAGTGGATGTGGGCGTCGACGAACCCTGGCAGCACGATGGCGCCGCGACGATCGACGACGGGACGGTCCGGGTAGCGCAAGCGCACCCTGGATGCGTCTCCGACGTCGTCGATACGGCCGTCCGAGGCGATGGCCACGGCGCCCTCGGCCCACGCCTCGAGGGCGGCCGCGCCCTCGGCGAACGGGTCGCGGGGGACGTGGACGACCGTGGCGATCAGCACGCAGGCGCCGCCTCCACGCGCAGGAGCGCCCATCACCCCACGACCTCGAACGGGACGATGCGCGCCGCGGCCACGTCGACCAGTCCGAGATCGGTCAGCCGCAGCGACGGGATGACGGCGAGCCCGAGGAACGAGAGCGTCATCATCACGCCAGTGGCGTCGACGCCGAGGTCGCGCGCCGCCGCCTCGACCGCATCCAGCCCCCCGCGCACCACGTCGATCGGCGCGCTCGACACCAGCCCGGCGACCTCGAGTGGCAGCTCGGCCAGCACGCGCCCGGCGTCGACCACCACCATGCCGCCACCCAACTCGGCGAGGCGCTCCGCCGCCAGGCGCATGTCGCCGACGTCGGCACCCGCCAGCATCAGGTTGTGGTGGTCGTGTCCGACGCTCGAGCCGAGCGCCCCTCGGCGCACGCCGAGCCCGCGCACCAGACCGGTGCCGATGCCGCCGCCGCGGCCGTGCCGCTCCACGCAGGCGAGCAACGCGAGGTCGCGCTCGGGGTCGGCCACGACGCGGCCGCCGAGCATCGTCGGTGTCAGTTCGAGCGCCTCGGTCACGATCTGACCGGGGATCGGCCGGATCACACGCACGCGTGCCCCGGAACGCTGCGGCGCGCTCGGACGCAAGGCATCGCCGCTCAGCGCGGGCAGCCGGACGGTCGCGCGCACGGGCGCGTCGTCCGTGCGCGACTCGGGCACCGCGACGAGCAGGCGACCGTCGCGCGCCACGACGCTCCCGTGCCGCACCACCAGCGTCGCACGCCAGGCCTGGATGTCGTCGATGACCGCCAGGTCGGCGTAGTATCCCGGCGCGATCGCGCCACGCCGCGGCAAGCGGTAGTGGTTGGCCGTGTTCCAGCTGGCGCAGCGCACCGCGTACACCGGGTCGACCCCGGCCGCCACTGCGCGCCGCACCAGCACGTCCACGCCGCCCTCGTCGAGCAGGTCGTTGGGGAGGCGATCGTCGGTCACGAAGCCGATGCGGTCCGCATGGCGCGGGTCGACGAGCGGCATGAGCGCGTCGAGATCGCGTGTGACGCTCCCCTCGCGCACCATCACGAACGCGCCCGCCTTGAGCTTCTCACGGCCCGCGGCCAGGGCGGTCGACTCGTGATCGGATCCGATGCCCGCCGCGAGGTAGGCCTGCAGGGCGCGGCCGCCGAGGCCGGGCGCGTGCCCCTCGATCGTCTTGCGCTGAGCCTCGGCCACGGCCACCTTGGCCAGCTGCTCGAACGCGCCCGCGATCACGTCGGGGAACGACATCAGCTCGGCGACGCCGACCACCCACGGCTCGGCGAGCAGGTCGTCGATCTCGCCGACGCCGAGCTCGGCGCCGGCGGTCTCGAGCGCAGAGCTCGGCACGCACGAGGGGACCGTGACCCAGACGTCGAAGGGTAGGTCGCGGCTGCCCGCCAGCAGCCAGCGCACGCCGGCCACACCGGCCACGTTGGCGATCTCGTGCGGGTCGCACACCGCGCCGGTGACGCCGCGTGGCAGGACCGCCTCGGCGTAGCGCGCGGGCGTGACGAGCGACGACTCGATGTGGACGTGTCCGTCGATCAGGCCCGGGGCGAGGAAGGCGCCCGAGACGTCCTCGACCCGCGCCGCGGCGGCGTCACCGAGGTCGCCGACGGCCGCCACGAGCGCCCCTGCGATCAACACGTCGGCGCGCTCGATGCTGCCGTCGAACACGTTGAGGAGGCGCCCGCCGCGGAGCAGCAGGTCGCCCTCGCCGCGCCCGGCGGCCACGTCGACGACGCGGCGCAGTTCGTCGAGACTCGGGTACGGCTGGGCGGTCATGCGGACCTCCGACGGGGACAGCGTACGACGCCCCCAGCGTCAACGTTCCGTGAGCGGACGCGCCGTAGCGTGGCCCCATGCGCAGCACCCCACCTCCCCGGACGATCCTCGTGGTCGACGATCACGACGCGCATCGGCGGTTGCTCGAGATGGTGCTCGGAGCCCACAACTACCGCGTGATCAGCGCGTCCGACGGCCACGAGGCGCTGACCTACCTCCAGTTCGACACGCCCGATGCGATCATCCTCGACGTCCACATGCCACACATGTCGGGCTTCGACGTCGCCCGCCGGGTCCGCCGTGTGACGAGGCTTCGTGCCGTGCCGATCCTGATCATGACGTCGGCTGCCGGACAGGAGACACGAGAACGCGCCGACGAGGTCGGCGCGTCCGGGGTCATCCACAAACCCATCGCGGGCGTCGACCTCGACCAGAGGCTGCGGACGCTGCTGGCGTGACGCTCAGGCGAGCGGCGAGTCGCTCACGGCGACGTCGTCGTCCTTGGCGTAGTACGGGTTCTCGCCCGCGTCGTGGTCGGTGGCGTCCAGAACGCGCTTGATTTCGCTCACCTGCTCGGTGATCATGCGCTCGATCCCCTGCTTCAGCGTGAGGTCGGCGGCGCCGCAGCCCTGGCAACCCCCGTGCAGGCGGACGATCGCGGCGTCCCCCTCGATGCCCTCGAGCGACGCGCTGCCACCGTGTCCGGCGATGCCGGGGTTGATCATGGTGTCGAGCACGTCTTGGACGCGCTGCATCAGGGGATCGTCCCAGGTGGGGGTGGGGAAGGCGACGCGGAAGCCGGACTGCATCACGCCGTCGACGAAGTCGACGGTGGCGCCCGAGAGGTGCCGCTGCGTGAGTGGGTCGAGGAACACGTCGAAGCCACCCGCGTCGAAGACGGCGTCGGCGTCGTCGCGATCGCTGGGCTTGACGAGCCAGAGCTTGTGGTCGGCACGCGTACCCGACACGCGCAGGGCGGAGACGCCCTGCGCGTGTTGCTTCTCGAGGTAGGCGCGGATGCGGTCCTTGGCGGTGTCGGTGAACTCCAACATGGTGCCGCCAGTGTAGGCGCCGCCCGCTGGGATTTACAGCACCTGCATGACGTAGTCGTCGGTGGCGCGCTCCAGGCCCTGCGGATGCGCGACGTAGACACCCCGCGTCCCTTGCAGCGCGCCCTCGTTGCGAAGCTCACCGAGGATGCGGGTGATCGTCACACGCGAGCTACCGGTGAGGTCGGCCAGGTCCTCGTGGGTGAGGGCGAGCGGGAGCTTGATCATGCCGTCTTGTTCGTCCGACGGCTGACCGAACTGCCGCGCGAGGCGCAGGAACGCACGGGTGACGCGGGCGCCGACGGGCATCTCGGCCTCGTCGATCATCTCGCGGCTGCGGCGCAGCTGCCGGGCCATGGCCCGCATCACGTACTCGCGCAGCTTGCGGTCGCTCATGGCCTGCTGCGGGTCGATCGGGGTGAGCGAGCTCTCGTGCACGGCGATCACCGTCTCGGCGTGTCGACCGCCGTCGAGCGCCGCGAGGCCCAACACGTCGCCTGGTCCATAGAGGTCGGCGATCCGATCGCGCCCGAGGCTGGTGGGCACGACGGCCTTCAACACGCCGTAGTCGACGACGTACAGGCTGCTCGCGTCACGGTCGGCCTCGTAGAGCGCCTGATCGGGCTCGAGCGTCCGCGTCGGGAGCGCGAGGCCGGCGGGCACGATCTCTGGGAGGTCGTTGCGGTCTGGCGTGGGTAGCGTCTCGAACGTGTGCAGCATGGTCTCGCCTCTCTGTGGCGTGTGCGAGGAGGTGGTGGCGCGCGCTCTGGCGCTGCGCCTCGGGGCACCCGGTGCGTCGACCGGGGGATTCGCTACAAGAAACGTAGCACTTCGAGGGGTCGCTTGTCTAGTCCCGTTTTCTCGTGCGTGACGGCACTTCTCACCACTCTCACATGTCCGTGCACGCCCACCCCGTACTGCACATGCTCCCTCGCGGGCACGTCGCTTGACAGTGGCCTGCACCACACCTTCATAATGAAGGTGTCGATGCAACCCCTGTCCCCACAGCAACGCAAGGTCTTCGATCGCCTCCGCGAGTTCGAACGCCGCACTGGCGAGACGCCGGAGCTCTCGGCGTTCGCGCGCGGGCTCGGCATCCACTACGTCTCGCTGAAGCAGCACCTCCTGGCGCTCGACCGCAAGGGGTACCTGCGCTTCGAGAGCCGTGGCCGCGGCCGCTCTCCGCGCCTGACGCTGCCGGAGGTCGCCACCGGCGTGCCGCTGCTGGGAGCGATCCCGGCCGGGCCGCTGGCGGATCCTGCGGCCCATGCCGAGGGCGTGCTGCGCATGCCTGGGCTGGGCGACGACCACTTCGCGCTGCGCGTCGACGGCGACTCGATGGCCGACCTCCTGCAGAGCGGCGACGTCGTGATCCTGGAGCGCCGCGCACCGGTTCGCAGCGGCGAGATCTGCGCGCTGCGCGTCGACGACGACGACGTCACCCTGAAGTACCTCGACCGGGTGAGCGACGGCACGCTCGCGCTCCGGCCCCACAACCGCGACTTCCCGACGATCACCGCGCAGGCGCAGCACGTGCAGGTGGACGGCGTGTACCGGGGGTTGCTGCGGGGCGGCGCCGTCGAGGCGCTGCTGCACGGCATCGACTGACCCCCTGCGCCACCTGCGTTGACAACCGATACACCGCTCGCTAGGATGGACTAACGCGTGTTAGTCAGGTCGATGTAGCGCTCACGGGCGTCCATGCAACCGGTTGCGCTTCGTCGACGACAGCGGCGTCGTCCCGTCGGGTCGCCGGACGTACCGGCGGCACCGGTGGTTCGCGAGGAGGAAGCATGCATCGGATCCTAGCCATCACGTTCGCGGCGCTCGCGCTCGCCTTCGCCAGCGCGCAGACCCTCACGGTCTGGGTGTGGGACATCAACAAGCCCGCGCTCGAGTCGACCATCGACAGCTTCCAGTCCATGCACCCGGGCGTCGAGGTCATCGTCGAGGACATCGGCAACCAGAACGCCTACGACCGCGGCCTGGCCGGCTGCGCCGCCGGCGGCTTCGGCATGCCCGACGTCTACCTGGTCGAGAACAACGAGGCCGAGGTCTTCTGGGCACAGTTCCCGGACTGCTTCATCGACCTGCGCGACCTCGGCGCCAGCGAGCTGCTGCCGCTGTTCCCCGCGTTCAAGTGGGCCGAGCTGACCGCCGGTGAGGCGATCCACGCGATCCCCTACGACTCCGGTCCGACCGCCATCTTCTACCGCCGCGACCTCTATGAACAGGCCGGCATCGACGTGAACGCCATCGAGACCTGGGGCGACTTCATCGCCGCCGGCCAGGCCATGAACGCCGCCACCGACGGCGCCGTCAAGATGGGCACCGTCGCCAAGGGCGCCGATGACGAATGGTTCCGCATGCTGGCCAACCAGGCCGATTGCTTCTACTTCGACGACGACGCCAGCCAGGTCACGGTGGCGCAGAGCGGCTGCGTGCTGGCCCTCGAGACCCTCAAGGACCTCTACGACGCCGACGTCCTCGCGGTCGGCGGCTGGGTCGAGCAGATCCAGCTGATCCAGAACTCGGCCGCCGCCTCCGCCTTCTTCGGCTCCTGGTACGGCGGTGTGATCCAGGCCGAGGCCCCCGACCAGAGCGGCATGTGGGGCGTCTACCTGACCCCGGCCCTGGAGAGCGGCGGCGTCCGCGCCTCCAACCTCGGCGGCTCCGCGCTCGCCATCCCGGCCTCGACGGCCCACCCCGAACTCGCCTACGACTTCGTCGTGAACGCCCTCGCGAACGAGGAGAACCAGCTCCGCATCCTCTTCGACTACGGTCTCACGCCTTCCCTGCTGTCGCTGCTGGACAGCCCCGCGCTCGACCAGGGCGTCGAGTACTTCGGCGACCAGGCGGTGTGGTCGCTCATCCTCGGCACGCTGGGCGACGTGCCCGCCGTCGCCGGCACGGCCTTCTTCCAAGAGGCGCGCGAGGTCATGATCGGCGTCGTGAACACGTACCTCGACGGTGGCTTCGCCAGCGCCCAGGCCGCGCTCGACCAGGCCGCGCGCCAGATCTCGCAGGCCACCGGCCTGCCGATCGCCGACTGACCGACCGTCCGCCCAGCAACGCCTTGCACGCTGCCCGGGCGCGCCGTCTCCACGGCGCGCCCGGCGTCCACCCGGAGGCCGCCGCGTGACGACCACGCCCCTGCGCCCACGCCGGCCGCGGCTGCGGCTCGCGCCGTACCTGTTCCTCACCCCCTTCCTGGCGGCCTTCGCCGTGTTCTGGGTATGGCCGATCGGCTACTCGCTCTTCCTCTCGTTCGTCAACACCCGCACCCGTCCGTGGCGCTTCGACCCCGGCTTCAACTGGGGCCGGCTCGTGAACGACAGCGCCTTCTGGGACGCGTTCGGCAACACCATGCTCATCCTGGCGCTGCAGGTGCCGCTGATGCTGGCGCTGGCCGTCGCGCTGGCGATGGCCTTCGACTCAGACCTGCTGCGGCTCAAGGGCTTCTACCGTTTCGCGTTCTTCGCCCCCCTCGTGCTCGGAGCGGTGCCCTACTCGGCAGTGTTCCGCCTGATCTTCAACGCCGACTTCGGGGTCCTCAACTACGGCCTCGGCGCGCTCGGGCTCCCGACGGTGCGGTGGCTGTTCGAGTCCACGCCTGCGCTGGTGACCATCATGATCGCGCTGACCTGGCGTTGGACCGGCTACAACGCGATCATCTTGCTCTCAGGCCTGCAATCCATCCCGCGCGCGCTCTACGAGGCCGCACGCATCGACGGCGCCAGCGCCTGGCAGCAGTTCTGGGGCATCACGTTGCCACTGCTGCGGCCCGTGCTGCTCTTCACCTTCGTGCTCTCGACCATCGGCACGTTGCAACTCTTCACCGAGCCCTGGCTGATCACCAACACCGGACCCGGCGGCGCCACCGAGACGCTGGTGACCTATCTCTACAAGCAGGGCTTCCGCAGCTTCAACTTCGGCTACGCCTCCGCGATCGCCTACGCCGTCGCGATCACCGCCGCGCTCTTCTCGATCCTGCAGATCAGGCTCGTCGGCGGGAGGGACAACGGATGAGGCGCTCGCGGTTGATCAAGTCGATCGTCCTGCACGTCGTTTTGACCGCGCTCGCGGCGCTGTTCCTGATGCCGATCGTGTGGATGGTGCTCTCCGCGACCAAGGCGAACAACGCCATCCTGGCGATCCCGCCGTCGTTCACCTTCGGCGACCACCTCGCGGCCAACTGGGCCGACCTCTCCAGCGACCTCCCGTTCGTGCGCATCGTGCTGAACAGCGTCGGCATC
>SLSM01000256.1 GCA_007130445.1 Trueperaceae bacterium
CCGATGAACACCTCGCTGATCGATTCGCCCACGCTGGGCACGGTCACGTCGACGCTCATGTCGTCTCCTCGAAGGCGGCCTGCATCAGCTCGGCCTGCTCGATCTTGTGGCTGCTCGCCGATCCGGTGGCCGGCGTCGGGCTCGCGGGTCTCGACACGCGGCTGAAGGGGCGACCGGCGACGCGCTCACCCCAGCGGACCCGCAGGAACGACCAGGCGCCCATGTTGGCCGGCTCTTCCTGGACCCACACCACGGGGACTCCGTCGGCGAACGGTGCCAACGCCGCCGCGACGTGGTCGTCGTCGAGCGGGTAGATCTGCTCGAGGCGCAGGATCGCGACATCGGAGCGTCCGGCCTCCTCGCGCGCGGCCGCCAGGTCGTAGTACACCTTGCCGCTGCACATCAGCACCTTGCGGACCGCGGCGGCGTCCACCGACGGATCCTCGATGATGCGCTCGAACCCCCCGTCGGTGAACGCGGCGAGCGGCGACGTGGCGGCCGGCAGGCGCAGCAGGCTCTTCGGCGTCATCACGACGAGCGGCTTGCGCCACGGCCGCAACACCTGCCGCCGCAGGAGATGGGCATAGTTCGCCGGGGTGGTCGGATAGGCGACCTGCATGTTGTCGTCGGCGCAGAGCTGCAGGAAGCGTTCGAGCCTCGCGCTGGAGTGTTCGGGCCCGGCCCCCTCGAAGCCGTGCGGCAGCAGCAGGACGAGCCCAGACAGACGCTGCCACTTCTCCTCGCCGCTCGCGAGGAACTGGTCGATGATCACCTGGGCGGTGTTCACGAAGTCGCCGAACTGCGCCTCCCACGCCACCAGGCCATCGGGCCAATCGAGCGAGTAGCCGTACTCGAAGCCGAGCGCGCCCTGCTCGGAGAGCGGGCTGTTGTGCACGTCGAAGACGGCAGGCGCGACGGCCACCTGTGCCAGTGGCACGAAGCGCTCGCCCGTGAGGTGGTCGTGCAGGACGCTGTGGCGCTGGCTGAAGGTGCCGCGCTCGGTGTCCTGACCGGTCAAGCGGACGCGCTGCCCGGCCGCCAGGAGGCTGCCCAACGCGAGCGACTCACCCGTCGCCCAGTCGAGTGGGCGCTCGCCCGCCGCCATCTGCTCACGCTGCTGCAGGAAGCGCACGATCTTCGGGTTCGGCGTGAACCCCTCCGGGAGCGTGACGAGTGCGCGCAGGACTCGCTCCGCGAGGTCGGGGGCGATCGCCGTGGCCACGTCGGGGACGTCCGCGTCGCGGCCGCCCTTGAAGGCCTGCCAGCGGCCCTCGAACGCCGAGTAATGCGGCTTGAACTCCTGCCCCCGCGCTGCGGTGAGCTCGCGCTCGAGCTGCTCGCGACGCGCCTCGGTGATCGAGTCCGCCTCGTCGCGCGTGACGCCTCCAAGCGTCAGCAACCGTTCGAGGTAGCCCTCGCGCACCGTCGGCCGCTTGCGGATGCGCCCGTACATGGCCGGCTGCGTGAAGGACGGCTCGTCGCCCTCGTTGTGGCCCCAGCGCCGATAGCAGTACATGTCGACCACGACGTCACGCTTGAACGCGTGGCGGAAGTCCATCGCGAGCTCGATCACCTGGGCGACCGCCTCGGGGTCCTCGCCGTTGACGTGGAAGATCGGGCTCTGCAGCATCTTCGCCACGTCGCTGGCATAGGTGGTCGAGCGCCCCTGGTCGAGTCCCGTGGTGAAGCCGATCTGGTTGTTGACGATCACGTGCAGCGCGCCGCCGACCTCGTAGCCGGCGAGCTCCGACATGTTCAGCGTCTCCTGGACCACGCCCTCGCCGATGAAGGCGGCGTCGCCGTGGATCAGCACGACCAGGCCGCGCTCACGCTCGGCGTCTCCGATCCGGTCTTGCTTGGCGCGAACGCGCCCCATCGCCACGGGATTGACGAACTCGAGGTGCGACGGGTTGAACGCCAGCGACATGTGGATGGTGTCGCCCGCCTGCGTGACCCAGTCGTTGGAGTAGCCGAGGTGGTACTTCACGTCGCCGCGGCCGCGGTGCAGCTCGGGGTCCTTGTCCTCGAACTCGCGGAAGATCGCCCGCGGGTGCTTCCCCATGATGTTCGCGAGCACGTTCAGTCGGCCCCTGTGGGCCATGCCGATCACGACGTCACGGACGCCCTGCGAACCGGCCTTCTCGAGGGCCAGGTCGAGGAGCGGGATCAGGCTCTCGCCACCCTCGAGCGAGAAGGACTTCGCGCCCACGAACTTCTTCTGGATGAACTCCTCGAACATCACCGCATCGGTGAGCTTCGTCAGGATGCGCAGCTGGGTGTCGCGCGGCAGCTCGATGCGGTTGCGGCTGCGCTCCATGCGGGCCTGCAGCCACTTGCGCACCTCGAGGTCGTCGATGTGCATGAACTGCACGCCGATGGCGCGCGTGTACGTCTCGCGGAGGGCGGCGATCACGTCGCCGACGGTGGTGGCGTTGGCGAACGTGGTCGCGAGCACCGGCTTGCCCATGTCGGCGTCGGTGAAGCCGTAGTAGGCGGGGTCGATCTCGGGGATGACGTGGTTGCGCGGACCGAGCGGGTTGAGGTCGGCGACGCGGTGCGCGCGGACGCGGAAGTTCCGGATCAACCGGTCGAGTCGCTGGGTGAGCTCGGCATCGGCGGTCGCGGCGTCGGTGTGGCTCTCGATCGTCGAAGCGGCGGTCCGCACTCCGCCCGGATCGAAGAGCGAGCGACGGCCGAAGGTGGGTCCGTAGCTCGTGCGCCCGAGAGCGCCGTTGCCGGGGAGGTCTGCGAAGTAGCGACGCCACGTCTCCGGGACCTCGTCCGGGTCCTGGAGGTACGTCAGATACAACTCCTCGACGAAGGCGAGGCTCGAAGCGTGCAAGCTCGGGTCGACGTCTTCCATGCATGACCTCGCTCCGGGCGGGTGTCGATGACCCGACCTGGGGCAGCGGGACCGTGGCCGCGGATCCATGCGCCGCGGCCGGCGCCTCTGCGCCGTTGTACCACGCCCTCGAACGCCGGCCGTGGAGCACGACACAGCGCGCAGGTCGACGCTCCCGCGGTACCCTGGCCCCATGGAACAGGGCGTCCGTGTGCTCGCGCTCGGCGAGCTGCTCATCGACTTCGTCGCCACGGAACGCGGCGGCAGCCTCGGCGACGTGACCACCTTCGTCCGAGCCCCCGGCGGTGCGCCGGCCAACGTGGCGGTCGGGGTCGCGCGGCTCGGCGTGTCGAGCGGCTTCATCGGCAAGGTCGGCGACGATCCCTTCGGCCATCATCTCGCCGACGTCCTCCGGGCGGAGGGCGTCGACGTGTCGCAGCTGCGCTTCGATGGCGAGGCGCGCACGGCCCTGGCGTTCGTGTCGCTGTCCGAGAGCGGCGAGCGCGACTTCATGTTCTACCGCCACCCCTCGGCCGACATGCGGCACCGCCCGGACGAACTCGACCAGGCCGCCATCGCGTCCACGGACGTCCTCCACGTGGGGAGCATCTCGACCATCGCGGAGCCCGCGGCGTCCGCCACGCGCCAGGCGATCCTGGCGGCGCACCGCGGAGGGGCACTCGTGTCGTACGACCCGAACCTGCGCCTGCCGCTGTGGCCGAGCGCCGAGGCGGCGGCGCGCGGCATGCGCTCGCTCTGGGGCGACGCCGACATCATCAAGGTCTCGGACGACGAGCTCCGTTTCCTCACCGGGAGCGACGACGTGGCGGCCGCCCGCTCGCTGTGGTCGCCCCGGCTGCGCGCGCTGCTCGTGACACGCGGCGAGCGCGGCGTCACGTACGTGCTTCCGGAGGCGGAGGGGCACGTCGCCGGCTACGCGGTCGAGGTGGCCGACACGACGGGCGCGGGCGACGCGTTCACGGCCGCCGTCCTCGCGGCCATCGTTCGTGCACCCGATCTGCTGAGCGACGTGCCTGCGCTGGAGGCGGCGCTGCGGTACGCCAACGCCTTCGCCGCGCTCACGACGACACGGCGCGGCGCGATCCCGGCGATGCCCGATCGACCGCAGGTCGACGCCTTCCTGGCCTCCCACGGAGACGGTTGAGCACTGGCGGAGCGTCAACCGCCCGCGAGCTCCATGGACTCCCGCGCTCAGGACGGCACGAAAAAAGCGCCCGTGGGCGCGTCTGCGTTCGAGCTTGATAGGGCGTAGTGTAACCCGATATGCGGCATTCGTCAAGATGATGCAGCGCCGAGCCGAGAAGTGGGCCGCATGTGCCTCCGAAGGCACCCGAAACGACGCCGACGGCGCTGCTCGACGTGCTTGAATGGCGTTCATGGCGCTCCCCACGCTCGCCGATCTCGAAGCGGCCCGCGACCGCATCCGCGCTCGCGTCCGTCACACGCCGCTCCTTCCGCTCGACGTACCTGGCGCCGGTGGAGCGCGCGTGCTGGCGAAGCCGGAGAACCTGCAGCGGACGGGCTCGTTCAAGATCCGCGGGGCCAGCCACTTCCTCGCCTGCATGCGCGCCGACGACCGCGCGCGCGGCGTCGTGACGCACTCGAGCGGGAACCACGCCCAGGGCGTGGCCGCCGCGGCCCACGCCTGGGGCGTCCCCGCGCTCGTCGTCATCCCCGAGGGCGCCACGCAGGTGAAGGTCGACCGCACGCTCGCGTGGGGTGCCGAGGTCGTGCGCTGCGCGAACACGTCGGCCGATCGTGTGGGCATGGCCGAGCGCTACGCCGCTGAGCGCGGCGCCACGCTGGTGCCGCCGTTCGACCACCCCTGGATCGTCGAGGGGCAGGCGAGCATCGGCCTCGAGATCCACGACGACATCGAAGACGCCGCCAACGTGCTCGTGTGCGTCGGCGGAGGCGGCCTGCTGGCAGGCATCGCAGCGGCGTTGCGCACGCGCGGCTCGAAGGCCCAGATCCTCGGCGTGGAGCCCACGCTCGCGGCCGACGCCAGCGAGAGCTTCGCGACCGGACGGGTGACGGAGTGGCCCGCCGAGCTCGTCACGCGCACCGTGGCCGACGGCGTCCGCACGCAGGCGCTCGGCGTGCTGAACCACGCGATCATCCACGCCAGCGTCGACGGCTTCGTGACGGTCGAGGAGGACGAGATCCTGGACGCCGCAGCCTGGTACGTCCAGGACGGTCGACTCGTGGTCGAACCGACGGGCGGGCTCACACTCGCGGCCTACCGGCGGCTGCTCACCGGCGACGGTCCGTTCCACCTGCGCCCTGGGCCCACCGTGCTGCTGGTATCGGGTGGCAACCTGGATCCCGCCCGCCTGAGCGACCTCGCCGTCCGCCCGCTGCCGTCCTGAAGGGCGTCGACGGGTAGCATGTGGCCATGACGCCGCTCGTCACCCTGCTCGTGATCGGCCTGCTGCTGGTGGTCGTGGCGGTGCTCTTGGTGTGGGCGCTCGTGTCGCCCGTCCGTGGCATCGCGCGCGCCGAGCGCGCCGCGGCCAGGGAGGCGCGTGCGGAGGCCACGGGGACGACCGCCGCACACACCCCGGGCGACGCTGACGACACCGCCACGACCACGCGGCCGCGCGCGGTCCAGCGCTCGAACGACGAGGTCAGGGGCGCCAAGGCCACGCGCCCCGAGCCGAGGCAGAGCAGCCCCGACGACGCCTTCGAACGCTTCCTGCGCGCCGGGCGCGACGACGACCGCTGACGCGGCCCATGCCGAAGGTCACGCGGCCCACGTGTACCGACACGCCGATGCGGAGCACCGGCCGCCCTCACTAGCATCGGGCATGGCCGCCATCGACCGACCGACCAACCCAACGGACCGCCTGATCACCCTCGACGCCGTGCGGGGCCTCGCGCTGCTCGGCATCGTCGTCGTCAACGCCACGCTGTTCTTCTGGCCGAGCTACGGCTTGGCCTTCGGCGAGCCGCTGCCCGTCGGTCCTCTCGACGCCGCGGCGGCGTGGCTCATGCGCTTCGCCTTCGAGGGCAAGTTCTTCACGCTGTTCTCGCTCCTGTTCGGCGTCGGGGTCGCGATGCAGCTCGCCCGCGGCTGGCCCGCGCGGCGCGTGGTGCGTCGGCTGGCCTGGTTGGCGTTGATCGGGGCGGCCCACGTGACGCTGCTGTGGTTCGGCGACATCCTGCTGTCCTACGCTTTGATCGGGCTGGTGCTCGTCGCGGCTCGCAAGGCGCCACCGCGGAGGCTGGTGACGTGGTCTGCGGTGCTCTTGCTGGTGCCCATCGTCCTGACGCTCGGGCTGAGCGGCCTGGTCCAGCTGGCGGCCGGTACGCCGGAGGGCGTTGCGGCCATGGAGCAGGGCCTGGCCGAGACGCGCGCCGACATGCGCAGCGGCTTCGCCACCAGCATGGCCACGTTCCAGGGCCGCGACCTCGGCGCCATGATCGCCGCGCGCTGGAGCGAGTACGGCTTCGTCCTCGTCGGGACGCTCTTGAACGGCATGCTGCTCATGATCCCCGCGATGTTCCTGCTCGGCGCGGCCGCCTGGCGCTCGGGTTGGGTCGACGGCACCGACCGCGAGCGTCGCTGGGGCGCGCTGCTGAGGATCGCCCTACCGGTCGCCCTGGTCGCGAACCTGACCTACGTGTTCACGCATGCCCACGTCGACGCGCTCTCACTCGACATGGTGTCGTCGCTCCACCTGGTCTCGTTCATCGTCGGCGGTGTGAGCGGCGCGCTGAGCTACGCCTGCGGCGGCGCGTTGCTGCTGCGGGACGGACGGGCACTCACCCGAGCGTTCGCCAACGTCGGCCGACTCGCGCTCAGCAACTACCTGTTGCAGTCGCTCGTGATGACGACGCTGGCCTTCGGTTACGGGTCCGGCCTGTACGGTCGCGTGGGCTACGCGGCGGCCATCGCGATGGCCCTGCTCCTGTTCCTGGCGCAGATGGCCCTGTCGGCCGCCTACCTGCGCCGCTTCCGCTTCGGACCGGTGGAGTGGTTGTGGCGAGCGCTCACGTACGGTCGAGTACCGCGCTGAGCGCTCCGTCAGGCGGGCTGCGGTTGCTCCGTCGCCATGGCCGTGAGCGAGTCGTACGCCCGCTCGGCCTTCTCGCGTAGACCCGTGTCGACGGCTCGGCCCGCCATCATCATGTGCATCGTCATGTGGCGGTCGACGTCGCCGAAGATCGAGCCGAGCACCTCGACCTCGTCGCGCGAGCGCAGCGTGGCGTCGTCGCGGAACATGGTCGTGTACACGTACTCGAAGCGCTGCTCGTCGATCACGCCCGAGAGGAACTGGTCGAGCACCTGCAGGTAGGGCGTCAGGTCGCTGCGCGCGGCCCCGTTGACCGCCTCGACACCCTCGCCCTGCGGCAACTGCGCGAAACCGACCTCGAGGGCCTCCGGGGTGATGTCCCAGTTGTCGAGATCGAACACCGCGGCGCCGTCCTTGAACATGATCACCTGCGGCGAGTGATGCACGATCCCGGTGCGCTCGGCCACGAGGTTGCTCGCCTGCCGCCACTCGACCACGCGGATGACGCCGATCATCAGGTCGTCGCGCGGCTCGAGGAACGCCTGCAGGTTGCCGAAGCCCTGCATGGTCTTGTGGCAGGTGCCGGCCTTGAACACGACGCTCGTCGGGTGCTCGGCGAGGAACGACTCGACGGCTTCGGGGGTGGTCAGGTTGACGACGCGATCACGCAGCATGGGGCCTCCTGGGAGATCTTAATCCTGAGTGCCATTGTAGGGATAACGGAGTGCCGCGACGTGACGTCAGGAACACTCGGTACGTACGGTCGCCCAGGACGGGCCCGCGCCCGCCGTGACCGCGCTCGGATCACCGTGTCGCGGCGGCCCTGTGGTATCCTTCGCGACCTACGTCCCGCGCGTTCGTCGCGCCGGCGCAGGACACGGAGAGGTGTCCGAGTGGTTGAAGGAGCTCGCCTGGAAAGCGGGTAAACGGGTCACTCCGTTTCGTGGGTTCGAATCCCACCCTCTCCGCCAGAGACATAAGAAGTGCCCACCGGAACTGCTGCGGTGGGCACATGTGTGAGCCAGCATGGGCGGTGCCGTAGCCATCGTGTAGCCGATACTCAGTTGCGCAGCCGCTCCCTGTCGGCAGTACGGCCGCTGGGACGCCCCCGTGGAAGACGAACGCGTACTCTACTGGCGCGCGCGATCAAACCGAGCACTGGCACTCGCCGTCTTCACCGTCTTCACCGTCTTCGCCATCTTGCCCATCTTCGCCATCTTTGCCGTCTTCGCCATCTTTGCCGTCTTTGCCGTCTTCACCGTCCTTGCCCGGCTCGCCCTGCGGACCAGGCGGACCCTGCTCGCCCCTGTCACCCTTCGGACCCACCGGACCCGTATCGCCCGTCGCACCCGTAGCGCCCGTATCGCCCTTCGGACCCGTCAGACCCCGCTCACCCGAAGCCCCCTGCGGGCCCACCAACCCCTGCTCACCCAGTGGACCCTGTGGACCCTGTGGACCCTCTTGACCTTGAGATCCCGTGGATCCCGTGGCACCGGTCGGCCCCGGAGGCCCGGCCGCACCCTGTGGACCAACCGCACCCTGTTGACCGGCCAAGCCAGCGGGTCCGGACGGCCCATCGCGACCCGGCAACCCCTGTGGACCGATGCAGTCGAGCACATCCACGACACCGTCGCCGTTGATGTCCTCCTCCGGATCCGGGATGCCGTTCTGGTTCAAGTCCCAACACGCCAGGCCAGGCTCACCGACGGCACCTGCCGGACCCGGTGCGCCCGCCACGCCCACTGGACCGACCGGACCCGCCGGACCAGGATCGCCGGCAGAACCGACCGGACCCGCCGGACCGACCTCGCCGATCGGACCCATGGGACCCATGGGACCCACCTCACCCGCCGGACCGACCGGGCCCACCAGGCCCTCGGCGCCGATAGGCCCGATCGGACCCTCTGGACCCGCAGCACCGATCGGACCGGCCGGACCGGGCTCACCGATCGGACCGGGCTCACCGATCGGACCGGGAGGACCTTCGGGACCGCGAAGATCGCCCGCATCCAACGCCGCCCGCAACTCCGTCACCTCGCGCTGGACCGCGTTCAGCGCCTCACCATCGACACGCTCGCCACACGCGACGCGGGCGTCGACGACGCTCAACGCGCGTGAGACCAGCAGCGCAGTCTGATACCCGCTGAGGAACGCATCACCGCCGAACTGACCATCGGGGAACGCCTCATCGACGCCCAGCGCCGCGACCTGCTCGACGAAGCCCGCCGCCCAGTGGTCGGCAGGCACATCAGCGAACGACACCCCAGGACTGGCCAAGCCCACGCTGGGGTCCGGGCAGCCGGTGCGCTCACCGACCACGTCAAGCAAACGGCCGACCAGCACCGCGGCCTGGTACCCAGTCAGGGTGTCTTCGGAGAGAAACGAGCCGTCTGGAAAGCTGGTGTCCACACCTGCATCAGCCAGGTCGCGGGCGGCCTCGGCCCGCCAATCCTGAGCATCCGACTGGCCATGCACGACCACGATCGGGAACGCGACCATCAGGAGCAGGGCGACGACAGCAACGTACGTTCGAATGGTCTTCCGAGAAGCACGCATCAGCCATCACCTCGAGGTCATGCTACGCGCTGCCTGCGGCGAATCCGGTACGAACGAGGTGGCTCACCGCTCGATCGAACACGAGCCGAGCGATACACCGCCTGTCTTCCATCCGACGGACGACATGTGCTGCCGGGCACTAGCGTGCGGCATGAAACAGGTCCTTGAGCGCTTCGACCACGTCCTCGTCGGCACCGGCCAGGCCACCGCAACCCTGATTGCAGGTCTCGACAGCGATGATCGCATCGCCGTGATCGAGGGCGGCGCGATCGGCGGCACGTGCGTCAACGTCGGCTGCACGCCGACCAAGACGCTCGTCGCGAGCGCGCGCGTGGCGCAGCTCGCACGTCGCGGCGCCGAGTACGGTGTGACGACCGGTGGCGTGGCGGTCGACTTCGGTGCCGCCATGGGCCGCATGAACGACGTCCGCTACGGCAGCAGGGACGGCCTCACGCGCTTCCTAGCCACCCAGGAGAACGTCACCCTCGTCCGCGGCTGGGCCCGCTTCAGCGGCCCGCGAACGCTCGAGGTCGGTGATCGGACGATCATCGGCGAGCAGGTCTACCTCAACGTCGGCGCCCGCGCCGTGGAGCCACCGATCGAGGGGCTCGCCGACGTGCCCTGGCTCGACAACGTCCGCATCCTGGACCTCGAGCGGCTACCGGAGCACCTCGTGGTGATCGGTGCGAGCTACATCGCGCTGGAGCTAGGTCAGGTGTTCCGCCGCTTCGGAGCCGACGTCACCGTGATCGAGGCGGCGGACCGGGTGCTGCCGCGCGAGGACGCCG
>SLSM01000055.1 GCA_007130445.1 Trueperaceae bacterium
ACCTGGGGATCGAGACGGTCGCGGTGCTCGCCGTGTCGGCCGGGGCGCCGTCGGCGCTGCTCTTCGCGCTGCTCCATCCCGAGAGGGTCACGTCGCTCACGCTCCTCTCCGCGGGCGTCGCTCCCCTCGCGAGCGAGGAGCAGGCAGGGGCGCACCGCCGCGGCACGATGCTCGCGCGGATCTTCCAGAGCGACTTCCTCTACTGGGCCGCCAATCGGCTCTTCGGCAGGCAGACGATGCGACTCATGGGTGTCGACGACGACGCCATCGCGCGACTGTCGGCGGAGCAACGTGACTTCGCGGACCGCTTCATGGCCTCGATGCTCCCGGTCTCGCTCCGGTCGGCCGGGGTCAGGTTCGACAACGCCGGCGGCGCACCAGGTGACCGCATCGTAGGGATCACGGCGCCGACCCTCATCATCCACGCGCAGGACGACACGCTCCAGCTGTACGACCACGCCACCTTCGCCGCCACGCACATCCCGGGGTCGGCGCTGCTGAGCTATGAACGGGGTGGGCACTTCGTGCTGCTCACGGAGCAGGCCGAAGTCCGCCGGGCGGTGCTGGCGCACGTTCGGGACCACGCGAGGTAGCGGCCGGGAGGTTTCGGCGGAGGCGAACGCGCGACGACTGACCGACACATCGGACCGTGGTCGCACCGGCCGACCCGTGCTCGGGTGACGAGGCGCGGCGCGCCGGCTGCCGCATCCACTGTGCTCGGCCGGAGCGAGCGACGCGCCGACCGTCGTGCTCACCCACGGGGTGACGATCGATCACGGGACGTTCGCGACGCAGGCGCCGCTCCTCGCCGCGGGAGGGTACCGCGTGGTGCGTTGGGACCTGCGCGGCCATGGCCGCAGCCGACCGAACGCCGCACGCTTCTCCATCGCCAATGCGTCGCACGATCTCGAGGCCCTGCTCTATGAGATCGGCGCCGAGCAGGCGGTGCTCCTCGGACAGTCGTTCGGAGGGCTGATCGTCCATGACGCGCACCGCCGCTGGCCGGCTCGGGTCGCGGGCATGGTGCTCGCCGGGTCGCTGCCCCTCGGCGGTCGACCGATGTGGCCGTCGAGGGCCTGCTCGGCTTTGAGCGCCTCGAGCGGATCGACGTGCCGACGCTGTGCGTCCATGGCGACGCGGACATCCCGTTCGCAGTGCGGTTGGTGAGGGAGTGGGCGCAGCGCTTGCCACTCGTCGACGTGCATGTCATCGCGAACGCCGGGCACCTCGTCAGCCAGAAGCAACCAGAGGCGTTCAGCGATCGGGTCCTGGCGTTCTTGGGGGATCTGACGTGGGCGCAGGGCCGCAGAGCGACGCCGCTGGAGCGTGGCCCGGTGGCCTGAGGGCAGCACGACGCGAGGTGGCGACGGCCGGCTCATGCGGTCGGCAGCCGGGTCGTCATGACCGAATCGGCAGGTTGCTCGCGAGACGGGCCGCCGCGGCTGGTTCAGCTCGGAAGCGCTCGAGGTCGCGACACTGCTACCGTGGTGCGAAGGAGGCGGTCGTGGCCAACCGCTGGGCGGACTGGTACGCGCAGGCGCAGCACGACCTCGAGCACGCCCGGAGCGCGGCCGAGGCCGGTCGGTTCGATTGGACCTGCTTCGCGGCGCACCAGGCGGCGGAGGAGGCGGTGAAGGCACTCCACCTGCGCCACGGACAGGAGGCGTGGGGACACGTGGTTGCTCGCCTACTGGCCACGCTCCCGGCCGAGGCCGCCGCGCCGACCGCGTTGATCGACGCCGGCCGGGTGCTCGACACGTTCTACATCCCGACGCGCTATCCGGACAGCCACTCGGAGGGTCCGCCCTTCGAGCACTACGGCCGCCTGCAGGGGGAGGAGGCGTTGCGCCATGCCGATCACGTCATCGCGTTCGTCGCTGAAGCGCTGGCCGAGTCCTGAGCTCGTGCTGCGCAGCGCCGAGGCGTGGGCCCGACGCCTGGCTTCGACGACGCCAACGGTCATCGCGGTCGGCTGCATCGGCTCGTACGCCCGCGGCGACGCCGGCGTCGGCAGCGACCTCGACCTCGTAGTAGTGCGCGCCGACGACGCGCCCGTCCCGAACCTGCTCGGCGCCGACGTCGACGCGCTCCCGGTCCCCGCCGACGTGCTGCACTACACGACCAGCCAGTTCGCGCGGGTGCTGGCGGAGGACGGTCGGATGGCCCGCGTCCTGCTCGACGAGGCACGCTTCTTCGTCGGCGACATCTCCGCCGTCAGCGCCGGGCGCTAGGGCCGGTCGCGGAGCGTCGCAACGCCGAGCGCGGTTGCCGCCTCTTCGAGCGAAGCGTCGAGCGTGACGAAGACCGCGTCGACGGCCGCTGCGCCTGCGAGGTGGAGGGCGTCCAGCGTCCGCAGCGGCGTCCTTCGCTGCAGCAGCCAACGACGGGCCCGTTCGACGTCACGCGGAAGGAGGATCCTGACCGTGTATTGGCCGGCCGCCACGTCGTCGTCGAACGCCCGCTCCACACGTTGTGCCTGCGGCTCCGACAGCTCGCCCATGCGGACCCAGCGCGCCAACGCACTCGCGAACTCGAGG
>SLSM01000017.1 GCA_007130445.1 Trueperaceae bacterium
ATCGCGCTCTTCCGCGCCATCGCCGACGCGGTCGACGTGCCCCTGGTGGCGCAGAACGCCCCGCCGCCGCTCGGCTCCGGCCACGGCATCGACTTCGTGCGGACGCTCCTCACCGAGGTGCCGCAGGTGCGCTACGTGAAGGAAGAGAACACGCCCGGAGGCCAGCGCATCACCAAGCTGCTCGACGTCGCGCCACCGTCGCTCGTCGGCGTGTTCGGCGGCGCGGGCGGCCGCTACCTGATGGACGAACTGAACCGCGGCGCGATCGGCGCCATGCCCGCCTGTGAGCTCACCGAGGTGCACGTGCGCATCTACGACCTCTACCGTTCCGGCGACACCGCCGCCGCCCGCGCCCTCTACGACCGCACCCTGCCGCTGCTCACCTTCCAGACCGTCTTCCGCATGGACATGACCAAGGAGGTCCTGCGGCGCCGCGGGATGATCGAGTCCACCCACGTGCGCGTCGGCGCGGTCGCGCTCGACGCCGGCGATCACGCGGAGCTCGGCGCCCTGCTGGGTGACGTGGCCGACCTGCTGGAACCGCCGGCGACGGCGTGACCGTCGCGCCGTGAGGAGCGAACGGTGAACGACGCGCACACGGAGCTCCCCGAAGACCTCGCGCGCGCCGCCGCGGCGCAGGCGCAGCGCTACCGCTACAAGACGTGGGGCTTCGGCGAGGACATCGCCCTGCGCGCCCTGCTCGAAGCGTCGCGCGTGCTCGACGATCCGGAGCCCGCCGAGTTCGTGGCGCGGCTGGTGAGCGACTGGGACGCGTCGCGCGGTCCGCTCGCTGCGGCCGACCACGTGGCCCCCGGCGTGGTGCTGCTCGAGCTCCATGAGCGGCACGGGCACGCGCGCCTCCTCGACACGGCGCTGGAACTCGGCCGGCTGCTGACCTCGTTCCCGATCGAGGACGGCGTCGCCGTCCATCGGCGCGACCTCGACGCCTGGCGCGACACCGTCTGGGTCGACTGCATGGCGCTCGATGGGCCGTTCCTGGCTCGCCTCGGACACGCCACCGGCGACGACGCCTGGACGGACCACGCCGCCGACGCGCTCCTCGGGTACGCCAGGGTGCTCCAGGACGAGACGGGCCTGTTCGTGCACGGCTACGACGTCGGAACGAAGCGGCCGAGCGCCGTCCACTGGGGTCGGGGCAACGGTTGGGCGCTCCACGGGCTGGTGGACACGCTCGAGGCGCTCCCGTTCGACCATCCGGCGGTCGCCGAGGCGAGGGAGCGACTGGACCGACTGGTGGTCGCGCTCGTCGCGCGGCAGCTCGTCGACGGCCGCTGGCACACGATCCTCGACGACCCCACGAGCCCGCTCGAAGCCTCGACGTCGGCGTTCTTCGCGTCGGGCGTCATCAAGGCCCGACGGCTGGCGCTGCTCGGCCGTGACCTCGTCGGCGACCCCGCGCTCGAGCGCATGGTGGCCCGGGCCGTCACGGCGCTCGTCACCGATGCAGGTGCGGAGGGCGGCCTCTCGGTCTCCGACGCCACGCCGGTCGGAGACCGCGCGACCTACGTCGACAGGCCCAGCGGCGTCTTCCCCTGGGGCCAAGGCCCCCTGATCCTCACGTTCACCGAAGCGCGGCTCGCGGCCGCCGGGAGTCCAGCATGAAGATCGAACGCATCGAGGCGATGGTCGTGAAGGCGCCGGTCCCCGGCATCGAGACGTGGCAGGCGGCGAGCTTCGCCGTGCCCTTCAAGTGGGCGGAGTCGACCCTCGTGAAGGTCACCACCGACGACGGCACGGTCGGCTGGGGCGAGGTGCACGCACCGGTCGCTCCCGAGGTGACCAAGTCGATCATCGACGTGCTGATCGCGCCGGCCCTCCTTGGCGCCGACCCGCTCGACACGGCGCCGCTCTGGGACCGCATGTACGCCCTGATGCGCCCGCGCGGGCACGCGCTCGGCTTCATGCCCGAGGCGATGAGCGGCGTGGACATCGCCCTGTTCGACATCGCAGGCAAGGCGCTGGGCGTCCCCTGCTACACCCTGCTCGGCGGCCTGCAACAGGCGCGCGTGCGCACCTACGCCTCGGTGCTGCAGTGGCTCGAGCCGGCGCAGCTCGCCGACGTGGCCGCCCGCCACCGCGACGCCGGCTTCACCGCCATGAAGCTCAAGGTCGGGCAGGGCGCCGCGATCGACCGACAGAAGGTCGAGGCCGCACGCGGCTCCGTCGGCAACGACATGGACCTGATGGCCGACGCGAACTGCCGCTACACGGTCGCAGAGGCCGTCGCCATGGCGCGCGTGCTCGAGGCGCACGGCTTCGCCTGGTTCGAGGAGCCGCTGCCGCCCGAGGACGTGGCCGGGTACCGCGAGCTCCGCGCCAAGGTCGACGCCGCCATCGCCGGCGGCGAGTGCGAGTGCACCCACTACCGCTTCGGCGAGCTGCTGGCGCAGCGCACGTTCGACGTGATCCAGCCCGACATCTGCCGCGCGGGTGGCCTCACCGCCTGTCACCGCATCGGCGTGCTCGCCTCGGCCCACAACGTGCGCGTGGCCCCGCACGTGTCGATCGGCTCGGCC
>SLSM01000246.1 GCA_007130445.1 Trueperaceae bacterium
CGGCGCAGCTCCGGGTCGGTGATCGCCTGCCAGAGCCGCTCGGGCGTCGTCTTGATGTAGATCTCGAACACCTTCTCCATGGTCTCCCCCTCCAGGTCGCGCTTGAGGTCGGTGAGCGCCGACGCCCAGGGCGCGGCGTACTTGCTCACCCAGCGCTCGTAGACGAGGCGGATCGGCACGGGGTTGAGGTAGTGCAGCTTCTCGCGCCCGCGCCGCCTCGTCAGGACCAGGCCGGCCTCCTCGAGCACCCGCAGGTGCTTCATCACGCCGAAGCGGCTCATCTCCACACCGGACTCGAGCTCGCCGAGCGTGCGGCCGTCACGCTCGAAGAGCCGGTCCAACAGGTGGCGCCGGGTCGGGTCGGCGAGGGCTTTGAACACCGGGTCCATGGCGTGAATTTATGTGACTGTTTGGTCACGTGTCAAGTGGTGACGCGCATCGTGCACACCAGTCGCCGGCGTGTGATCGGCAACCGCGCGAGGAACGCGGCCTCGCGCTCCGACGCCGGGCGTCCCGTAGACTGCCACCGTGCAGTACGACGGCTCCTTCGACGAGCGGGCGGCCGCCCGCTACGACGAGTCCTCGGCGGAGCACTTCGCCCCCGAGGTCGTCGCACCGATCGTCGACCGACTCGCCGAGCTCGCCGATGGCGGACGCTCCCTCGAGTTCGGGATCGGCACCGGCCGGATCGCGCTGCCGCTCGCCGAGCGCGGCGTTCCGGTCGCCGGGATCGAGCTGTCGCACGCGATGGTCGCGCGTCTCCGGAGCAAGCCCGGAGGCGAGGCGATCGCGGTGACGATCGACGACTTCGCGACCACCACGGTCGAGGGCACGTTCACCCTCGTGTACCTGGTGTTCAACACGATCATGAACCTCACCACGCAATCGGCACAGGTCGCATGCTTCCGTAACGCCGCGGCGCACCTCGAGCCCGGCGGCCGCTTCGTCATCGAGGTCGGCGTCCCCGGTCTGCGGCGCCTGCCGCCTGGCGAGACGGCCCGCGTCTTCCACGTGAGCACGGAGCGCTGGGGGATCGACGAGTTCGATGTCGCGACCCAGGGCCTGACGTCACACCACTTCGAGGTCGTCGCAGGACGCCTCGAGCGCTTCTCGGTCCCCTTCCGCTACGTGTGGCCCGCCGAGCTCGACCTGATGGCGGAGCTCGCCGGACTGCGGCTGCGTGATCGCTGGGCCGGCTGGCAGCGCGAGCCCTTTACCGCAGAGAGCGAGCAGCACGTGTCGGTGTGGGAGAAGGTCGGGGGGTAGGCAGCGGGGGCCGCGGAAGAAGAGGTCGCACCCCGTGTGCGCCACGGCGCAGAGGTGCTCGCAGACGTGCGAACCGTACCATGGGCATCGGAGGCAAGGCATGGGCAGCCGCGCCTCGGCCGGCGGCGAGCCGAAGCGCCTCTCGGTCGATCTCGTGATCGGCGCACACGCGCGCGAGCGCGCCGCCAGGCTCCTCACCCTCCACCCACAGCGCTACCGCCAAGCGTTCGACGACCTTCGGGTCGAGCCCTAGCGCTGGTACGGGCTGTCATCGACGACCGGCCCGACCTCCACGGAGCGATGTCGCCCTCGCTCAGCCGTCCCGCCACGAGTGCCGCGGCTTCCAGCCGAGCCGCTGCTCGATCTTGCGGCAGCTGAACACCGAATCGAACGCGCCGTGCCCCGCGGCGAAGCGTGCACCGGGCCCGTAGAGGCGCTCGATCGCCTCCTGGATCGGCGTGTCCAGGCACGTGTCGGCGGCGGCGATCAGGAAGACCTCGTGGCCCGAGATCTCACCCTCGAGCCCCGCGCGGAACGCGGTGGCCACGTCCCTGGCGTCGATGTAGCTCCAGAAGTTGGCACCGCCCTCGGGGAAGTTGTCACGCCGGAACTGCAAGACGTCGTACCCGTCGGGCATGATCACGTTGTTGATGCGCAGGCTGCAGATCGACATCGCCTGGTACTGGCGTACCATCGAGTCGGCGATCGTCTCCCCCAGGTACTTGCTCAGGGCGTAGGCGCTCGGCGAGTCGACGCGGTCCGACTCATCGAAGGGGAACTGCGGCGGCAGCTCGTCGGTGGTCAGCCACCCGGTCGCCATCTCGCTGCTCGCGTACACCAGCCGCGACACGCCGACGTCGCCGGCGGCCTGCATCACGTTGTTGGTGCTCATCACGTTGTTGTCGAAGGTCTGATGACGCGGGAACCCGGTCGGTGACGGGTTCGCAGCGAGGTGACACACGCCCTCTGGCCGGAACTGCGAGAGGACGTCGTACACCTCACCCGCGTCGGTGAGATCCAACTGAACGAACGCGCCCGGCAGGTCCGCGGGCGGCCGCGCCATGTCGAGGTTGATCACTTCGTGGCCAGCCGAGGCCAACTCCCGCACCGTGTAGCTCCCGGCGCGACCACTTCCACCCGTTACGACGACACGCATGTCAAGACCTCCGGTTGTCGTTGCGACGCCGCGGCCGCGACGAGCGGTTCGCCGACCGGCGCGCGACGTGGTGTCTGCCGATCCAGGATACGTCGCGAGCGCCTCGC
>SLSM01000225.1 GCA_007130445.1 Trueperaceae bacterium
CCGCGCTCGAGTTGGCGGCGATCGCGCTGACGCGCAGACCCTCTTCTTCGATGGCCTGCAGGGCACCGACGTGCGCGAAGCAGCGGGCGCCGCCGCCGCTCAAGACCAGACCGATCTCGCCGCTCCTCAGGTCGTCAGCCATGTCCGGACCATACGTCACGATCGGCGCCAACGGGTGGCCCGCTGGGTACAGCCGTGCAGTGGCGTCCCTGATACCGCCAGCGACCGTGCGCACACGCCGGCGATCGCTCACGGGCGTATCCCGGTCAGCAGCACAGCGATCGTTCGGCGTGGACCGTAGGCTGCATACGATGCACACCGCCCCGAATGGACGCTCGCTCGACCCACTGGAGCTTCACGCGTTACTCGAAGCCGGGCAAGACGCGCTCTTCGTGACCGATCCGTCCGGCGAGGTGGTCTACATGAACGCCGCCGCCATCCATCTCTATGGCATCGAGGACCGCATCGAAGAGCACGGTGGGCGCATCAACCTGCGCACGCACTCGTTCGAGGCGTTCGACGTCCGAACGCTCGAGGGCGTTCGCGTCGCCGACGAGGACCGTCCCGTGGTGCGCGCCATGCGCGGCGAGCGCTACCACGACGTGGAGCTGCTGGTGCGGCGCTTCGGCGACGACGACCCGCGCGTGTACGTGTACAGCGGCACACAACTCGAGGGCGACCCGCCTCTGAGCGTACTGACCGTTCGCGACGAGACCGACCGCTGGCGCTCCGAGCGACGCTACCGCGTCGCCTTCGAAGCCGACCCGGCCCCCAGCGTCATCGCCCGCCTCGCGGACATGTGCATCGTCCAAGCCAACCACGCCATGGCCGACCTCACCGGGCTCACCGCAACCGAACTGACGACGCGATCGCTCACCGACCTCGCGCCGTTCTACGGATACACCGACATGCTCACGATCGCGACACAGCGGTTACTGTCGGGCGCCGCGACCCACAAGGTCAAGATGTCCCTGTGCACCGCGGGCGGACACGAGACCGTCGTCCTGCTGTCGGCGCGCGCCATCGAAGTCGACGGTCGGCAGTGCGGCATCTACACCTTCGTCGACATCACAGACCTGGAGACCGAGCAGCGTGACCACCAGGCGACACAAGACCTGCTGAGACAGACCGTGCGCGAGCATGCCGGCGAGCGGGACGTCATGGCCTACCTGGCCATCTTCGACGCGCTCACAGGCATCCCGAACCGCCGCGGCCTCGACGTCCGCCTTGCCGAGGAGTTCGTGCGCGCAGAGCGCTACGGCGGCGCGCTCTCGATCCTGCTGCTCGACGTCGACCACTTCAAGACGGTCAACGACGTGCACGGCCACGACGTGGGAGACGTCACGCTACGCAACGTCGCACACCTGCTGCAGGAGGCGTGCCGCGGGCCGGACTTCGTGGGACGTTGGGGTGGGGAGGAGTTCATGATGATCCTCCCCGAGACCGGAACCGCGGCCGGCCTGTACGACGCCTAGATCCGGCGCTTGAGCGCGAGCGAACGATCATCGAAAGCGTTCGACGGGGCCGACGCAGATCCGCTCAGTCCGGGCGCGGCCGATTGCGCACCGTGCCGCCCAAGACGAGCGCCGCAGCGATGATCACGAGGTTCTTGATGATGTACTGCCCCTCCATCGTCGGGGCGTAGGGCACGCGGCCTGCCTGGAACGTCACGTCGCTCAGGATGACCAGCGGCATGAAGGCGCCGACCATCTGCAGGAACAGCAGTGCGACGGCGATCCGGAGCGTGCTCCGGAACAGGAACGTCACGCCGATCGCAACTTCCCACCAGCCGATCACGGCCAGCCAGCCGTACGCGTCGAGGACCGGCATCCACGCCACCGTGGCGAGCACGAGCGGCTCGGCGGGCGACAGCCCGAGTGGTTTGAGCAGCCCGAACCACACGAACACGATGCCCAGCGCGGAGCGAAGCAACACGATGCCCCATCGCGCCATGCGCGTCGACACCCAGCGGTCGACGCGATCGAGGCGTCTGCGGAGATCGTCGCTGGAGTGGCGAACGGCGCTCGACATGCTGCGACGATACGTCGCCTGCGTCGATGCACATCGTGTCGCGAGAAGCGATCACCGGCGGTTCAGACGTCATCGTCGCCGGGCGTCACCCCTCGTGCCCGTTCGACGAGCGCCCAGAATCCCCGGGCGGGATGTGAGCCTCTGTCTGCCGCGAGCGCTCGGCGCGCCGCCCGATCGAAGCTCACCCGCTGCGGATGATCGATCCGCTCCCAGAAGTCGTCGTCGCGCGCCAACAGGTCCTCGGTCAGGCCGATCACGATCTCGCGCGCGACCGACCAGTCGGCGCGCGTGACCAAACGGATCCACAGCGACGACAAGCGCGGGCTCAAGAACGGGACGTCGATGCTGTGCGGCGCGCCCAGACCCATCAGCACGGCGGTGCGATCGAGGATCTCCTTGCCGGAGAGGATCTCGGGACCTGGGATGTCGAACCATCCGCTCACCTCGCTGGGCAGGTCGAACGTCCGCACCACGGCGACCACCACGTCGTCGA
>SLSM01000228.1 GCA_007130445.1 Trueperaceae bacterium
CCCTCGCCGGCGATGCAGTTGAGCACGTGACCGAGGTGACGGACGGCCATGTCGATGTCGGCCGCTCCCATCGAGAACTCGGCGTGCTGGACCGCGGTGGCGAGTTGCGTCTCGAAGGCGTCCTGGGCGAACACTGCCCCGGACGTTGCGAGCACGGCGATCGCGAGCACGAGGAGCGAGCGTCGGATGCGTTCGACCATGATCAAACCTCCACGGGGGCGCCGATCACTCGGCGGGGGGCGCGTCGAGCACGTAGCGGGCGATCGCCTCGTCGGCGTCGCTCAGGGGCTCCTCTCCGCTCGGATAGCCGTTCTCGCTGAGGATGAACGTCAAGATGCTGAGGTAGGTGTCGGCCTCGAGGCTGCCCGGATCGCTGAACGGCATCTCGGTGCGCATCAGGTCGAACAGACGCGACAGAGGCGCGTCGCTGAACTGGAAGCGGTCGAGCGGAGCGAGGGTCGGACCGAAGTCGCCTTCGAGACCCGCGCCATGGCACACGGCGCAGTGCGTCGCGAACGCCTCGGCCCCGGCGGCCGCCTGCTCCTCCGTGAAGATCCCGGTGGACACACCGACGCTCGCGACTTCATCAGCCTGGACCACGACGAGCGCCGACGCCACGAGCAGGGCGCCGAACACGACGGCCGCCGGGCCGGCCTTCGGCCACCGCTGCGATCGCTCCACGTCGAACCACCTCCGATGGCCCGCAGTATGCGCACTGCACGATGGCGGACGCAACCGGATATGGACGAACGTCCCTTGACGGCCGGGGGCGGTCGTGGTCGCAGCTGGCATCCGAACGCCGCACCGGCGAGCGGCAGCTGTCGTCAGTCCCCGAGCGGCCTCGAGGCGATGCTATGGAAGTCGCTCGCGATGTTGCCCGCGCGGCGCACGGCTACAATCCTGCATGCGCCTCTCGACGACCGACGTCTACGCCCTGCACGCCCTCGGTTACCTCGGCACCGTCGAGCGGGAGCGCTGGGTCGCCAGCGAGCACATCGCCGAGGCGACCGGCGTGGCACGCCCGTACCTCGTCCGTCTGCTTGCGGCCCTGGTGGGCGCCGGCATCGTCGCATCGAAGAAGGGTGCGCGGGGCGGGTACGCGCTCGCGAGGCCAGCGGCGACCATCAGCCTGCGCGACGTGATGCGCGCCATCGACGGCCCGATCGCGCCGTTGTCGTGCGTCAGCCTGGTGTGGTTCAAGGCGTGCCCCGAGCAGGCTCGCTGCCACGCTCGCGGCGCCGTCTACGAACGGCTGCGCGACGCGATGCTGGACGCCATGGCCGACATCACCGTCGCGGACCTCGCCGCCGACGTCGAGGCCGGCATCGACTACCGCAACTGCCTCGACCACGTGATGCGCGCCAGCGGCTGAAGGTGTCGGGCTGCCAGATCATGACGTTGCGGTAGCCTCGTCGGAGATGCGACACCATCCCGGCGACGCGAGCGACGGCGTGAGCGCCCGAACGCGTTGGCGAGCGCCATTCGAGGGGATGGCTTCGTTCTGGGTGACGTGGGCCGGCCTGACGGCGTCGTTCACGGGATCGGGGCTCACGCGTTTCGCGTTGAGCGTGTGGGTCTACCAGGAGACGCGCGACGCGGAGGCGTTCGCGCTCTTGCTGTTCTTCGGGATCATCCCGCTCTCCATCGGCTCGCTCGTCGCCGGACCGCTCATCGACCGGTGGGACCGGCGCCGGGTGCTGATCGCCTCGACCGCTCTCTCGCGCGTTCCCACGGTGGCCGTGACGCTGCTGTGGTGGCAGGGCGGCCTCGAGCTGTGGCACATCTACGTGGCGCTGATCGTCAACGGCCTGGCCAACGCGTTCGTGCTGCCGGCGTTCGACGCCAGCGTGCGGCTGCTCGTCCCACGCAAGCGCCTGGCGCGCGCCTCGGGGTACAGCCAGGTGATGCAGACGCTCGGGATCGTGGTCGGCCCGCCGCTCGCCGGCGCGCTCCTGGTCACGGCCGGCCTCGGCAGCGTGCTGGTGCTCGACGTCGCGACGGCGGTCGTCGCGCTGGTGGCACTTGCCACCGTGCGGATCCCCAACCCGGTACGGACGGTCGGCGCCGGCACGCGAGGCGGCGTGATCGCCGACTTCGTGCTCGGGCTGCGCTACGTCATCGACCGGCCGGCGTTCGTCTTCCTGTCGGTCTTCCTGGCGCTGACCGTGTTCGCATCGGCGTTCGTGTACGCGCTCTCCGGTCCGCTGGTGCTCGGCATCGGCGACGAGGCGACCATCGGCATCGTGTACGCGGTGTACGGGATCGGGGCGGTGGTCGGCGCGGTCGCGATCGGCGCCTGGGGCGACCCTCGGCGGCGGATGCCCACCATCCTCGTGGCGACCCTCGCCGTCGGCGTCGGGATGGTGCTCAGCGGCCTGCGTCCCGACGCGGTGTGGATCGGCGTGACCGTCGCCGCCATCGGTGCGGCGCAGTCCGTCCTGCTCGCGCTCAACCGGGTCGTCTTCCAGGAGCACGCCGCGCCGGACGTGCTCGGGCGCGTGTTCGCCTTCCGTATGGTGCTGAC
>SLSM01000255.1 GCA_007130445.1 Trueperaceae bacterium
AGGGCACGGTGCTCGGCGCCGACCTGGCGCACCACGGCCGGCTGCTGCGCAGCGTCGCCGCGCCGGAGCGCCTCGGCGTCTGCCTCGACACCTGCCACGCGTTCGCCGCAGGCATCGACCTCCGCTCGGTCGAGGCCTACGAGGCCTTCGTCGCCACCGTCGACGACGTGGTCGGCCTCGCGCGGGTCGGCGCCTGGCACCTGAACGATTCGCTGCACCCGCTGGGCTCGCGCAAGGACCGCCACGCCAGCATCGGCGCCGGCGAGATCGGCCTGGCCGCCTTCGCCCGCCTGATCGTCGATCCGCGCTTCGACACCGTGCCGATGCTGCTCGAGACGCCGCTGGGCGACGACGAGCAAGGGCATGCGCGCGACCTCGTCACGCTGCGCGCGTCGAGCGCGCCGGAAGGGACGTCCGCATGAGCGACGCCGAGGCGATCCTCGCCCGACTGCCGCACCACCGGAACGTGCTCGAGCGCAACCTCCAGGTCCTGCTGCGCATGGCCGACGGCATGGACGACGCCGCGGCCGACCACGCGCCGATCGAAGGCGGCTCGACGCTGCGTTGGCTGCTCGGGCACCTGCTGGCGTACCGCGATCAGATGCTGCGGCGGCTCGGCGGCGAGTGTGTCTGGGACGAGGAGACGGCGGCCCCCTTCAAGCGCGGTTCGCAGGCCACGGGCGGGCCACCGCTCGTCGACCTGGTCGCGGCGCTGCAGGCGCAGGCGCCACGGCTCGCCGCCGCCTTCGACGGCGCCGACGCCGCGGCGCTCGCCGAGCCGAGCACGCGGGCCTCGTTGGGCACGCTCGGGGCCGAGCTCGAGTTCGGCGTCTGGCACGACACGTACCACATCGGCCAGGCGGTGCTGTACCGCCGTGCGGCCGGGCTCGACAGCCCGATCGGCTGACGCCTGCGCGCGTCAGCTCAGCTGGCGGTAGGCGCCCATGTGGTACGCGAGCGGATCGCCATCGCTGAGGCGTGACGTGTCGATCCGACCCACGTAGATCGTGTGGTCGCCGACCTCGACGCGCTGCTCTATGGTGCAGGCGATCTGTGCGACGGCGCCACGCAGCACGGGCAGCTCGTCGAAGACCTCGAACGGGTGCTCGTCCAGCGGCACCGGGCGACCCGCGAAGTGCTCCGACAGGTCGCGCTGGTCGGCGCGCAGGATGCTGACGGCGTAGCGGGGCACGCGCTCGAGGAGGCCGTGGGAACGGGCCTTGCGAGCGATCGCCACGCCTACCAGCGGCGGCTCGAGCGACAGCGAACTGAACGCGCTCACGGTGATGCCGTGGACGGTGTCGCCGTCTTGCATGGTGACGACGGTCACACCCGACGGCCAGCGGCCGAGGGTCTGCCGGAACTCCATGGGGGTGATGGGCATGGTGGTCAACTCCAGGTCGCGCCCTGGGCAGGCACGGCGTCTCTGGGCCATTGATGCACGTGTGCAACGGCGACGTCTGGAGTCAGCGTACACTCACGCGATCGGCGCCAATCTGGGCAGCGCTCGCGACGGTCATGCCCGACGGCCTATCATGCCCCGCATGACCCTTCGCCCCGCACGCAGCACCGGCTCGGCACGCCCTTGAGCGCGACGCCCTCGAGCGCACTGCCTTCGAGCGCCACGCCACGATCCGTCGATCCCGTCCCACCCCTGCGCCGGCTGTGGCGCTACGCCGCCGAGGCCGATCGCGCCGGCCGACCGCCCGGGCGCCGGTCGTACCGCGGGCGTGCCGGGCTGGCGACGCTGTTCACGCTCCTCAACACCGTCTTCGACCTGGCGCCGCCGTTCCTGATCGGCGTGGCCGTCGACGTGGTGGTGCAGCGCGAGACGTCGCTCATGGCGGGCCTGCTCGGCGTCACCGATCCGATGACGCAGCTGTGGTGGTTGGCGCTCGCCACCTTCGTGATCTGGGGGCTCGAGAGCCTCACGGAGTACGTGGCGCTGGTGCAGTGGCGCAACCTGGCCCAGGAGCTGCAGCACGACCTTCGGCTGGCGACCTACGCCCACGTCCAAGACCTCGAGCTGGCCTACTACGAAGACCGCTCGACGGGTGGGCTCATGGCCGTGATGAACGACGACGTCAACCAGCTCGAGCGCTTCCTCGACATCGGCGCCAAGGACATCTTGCAGCTCGTGGCGGTGATCGTGATCCTCGGGGCGTTCTTCTTCGCCGCCGCACCGGGTGTGGCGTGGTTGGCCTTCCTGCCGATGCCGGTGATCGTGTGGGGTTCGCTGCGCTTCCAGAAGCGCCTGGCGCCGCTCTACTCGCGTGTGCGCGAACAGGTGGGACACGTCAACGCGCAGCTCGGCAACAACCTCGCGGGCATCGCCACGATCAAGTCGTTCACGGCCGAGGAGGCCGAGACTCGGCGCATCGCAGGTGCCTCGCTCGACTACGTGGCGCGAAACCGTGAGGCGATCCGGCTCTCGTCGGCGTTCGTCCCGCTCATCCGGATCGCGATCGTGGCGGGCTTCATGGCCACGCTGGTGCTCGGCGGCTGGATGACCCTACAGGGGCAGCTGCTGGTCGGCGTCTACAGCACGCTGGTGTTCATGACGCAGCGGCTGCTGTGGCCGCTGACGCGACTCGGTCAGACGCTCGACCTGTACCAGCGCGCGATGGCGTCGACGCGGCGCATCTTCGAGCTCCTCGACGTGGTGCCCGGCATGGACGACGGCGAGCGCCCGCTGCCACGCGAGCGCGTCGCGGGGGCGCTGCGTTTCGAGGGCGTGCGCTTCTCGTACGCCAGCGGCCCCGAGGTGCTCCGGGGCGTCGACCTCGACGTGCCCGCGGGCCACACCGTGGCGATCGTCGGCGCCACCGGCGCGGGCAAGTCGAGCGTGGTCAAGCTGCTGCTGCGCTTCTACGACGCGACCGCGGGCCGCGTCACGCTCGACGGCGTCGACCTGCGTGAGGTGCGCCTGCGCGACCTGCGAGCGGCGGTCGGCCTCGTCTCGCAAGACGTCTTCTTGTTCCACGGCAGCGTCCGCGACAACGTCGCCTACGGCCGCCCTGACGCCAGCGACGACGAGATCCGCCGCGCCCTGGAGCTGGCCGAGGCCGCGCCGTTCGTCGCCGAGCTGCCGTTCGGCCTCGAGACGATCGTCGGCGAGCGCGGCCAGAAGCTCTCCGGCGGTCAGCGACAACGCCTGTCGCTCGCGAGAGCCGTGCTCAAGGACCCGCCGATCCTGGTGCTCGACGAGGCCACCAGCGCCGTCGACAACGAGACCGAGGCGGCGATCCAGCGCTCGCTCGAGACCGTCACGCAGGGGCGCACGACGGTGGTGATCGCCCATCGGCTCTCCACCATCCGCCATGCGGATCGGATCTACGTCCTGGACCTCGGGCGCGTGCTCGAGAGCGGCACGCACGACGACCTGCTCGCCCGCGGCGGCGCCTACGCCGCCCTGTGGCGTGTGCAGACGGGTGAGCGGCTGCGCAGCGCCGCCGACTGAGCGCGTTCGCCCCGCAGTGCCACGTGCGTTGCAGCGCATATCGTGCGAGGGTCGTGCCAGGCGACCACCGGTGTGCGGCCTGCGCCCGCGTTCGGCGACAACGGCCGTACCATGACCACACGACGCCCGCTCGCCGCCCTCCGGCTGCGGTGCATCGCGAGAGGGGCCATCGTGGCGACACTGCATCTGTTGGGAACGGGCGCGGCCGCATCGGACGGCGCGCGCACGACCACGATGCTCGCCGTCGAGTCGGACGCCGGTGTGCTGCTGATCGACTGCGGCGGCGACGCCGCGCAGCGGTTGCGGGCCCACGGCCTCGAGCCGGCCGAGCTCGCCGCCATCATCATCACGCATGAGCACGCCGACCACGTGGCCGGCTTCCCGCTGCTGCTCGAGCGCATGTGGCTCGGCGGTCGGCGCGACCACGTCGACGTCTACGGCATCGAGCCCGCCATCGCCCAGGCCCGCCGACTGCACGACGCCTTCGACACCAGCGCCTGGCCCGGCTACCCGAGCGTGCGCTACCATGCCATCCCGCACGAGGAGGGCGCGCCGGTCCTGGACGGGTTCGGGCTGCGCGTCCACGCTGCTCCTGGCACGCACAGCGTGCCGACCGTGGGCCTACGCATCGCTGCCGATGGAGGGGGCGTGCTGGCGTACTCCGGCGACACGGCCTACGACCCAGCGATCGTGCGGCTCGCGCGCGGCGCCGACCTCCTCGTCCACGAGGCGACCGACGAATCGCCCATGCACAGCCGCGTCGAAGACGCCACCCGCGTCGCGCTCGAAGCGGCTGTCGGGCGGTTGGTGCTGGTGCACCTTCCGCCAGCCTTCGACGTGAACGGCGGACCCGCCCGCGCCCGCGCCGCGTTCGAGGCCACGACGATCGGCGAGGACGGCGCGCGCTTCACGTTCTGAAGGGCGATCCCGTGCCGCCGATCCGCACCTCGGGGGCGGCCGTGCGACGCGACCGCTCGGGCCGAGGTAGCGACCAGAGCCCACGATCGTCCGCGCACGGCCCATGATGAAGCCGAAGCGACCTGACGTGTTACCAGCGTCCGGAGCGGGAGGAGTCGCGATGTACCAACGACGGCCGATCAGCCGAGAGACCGTGAAGGCCGCTGCCTGCACGTTCATCGCCGGCATCGCGCTGGTCCTTCTCGTCGTTGCCTGCGGCCCCGGGCCGACGGACGACCCACCACCACCGACCGGCGACACCGCCATCACCATCACCGTCGTCGGCGATGGCCGAGCGACGCTCGAGGCGCTCGACTTCACGTGCAGCGACACGTGCACGATCGGGGTCGACGAGGGGACCGAGATCTCACTCGCCGCCGTGCCGAACGCCGGACGCGTGCTCGTGGCATGGGACGGCCCCTGCAGTCCGTTCGACGACGACTGCGTGTGGCACGCCGAAGCGGGCACCGCCGTGACGGTCACGTTCGCGTCACACGCGCTGCGCTTCGACCTCGCGGGGGACGGGGAGGGGTACTTCGAGATCGACGCAGCGGGCGACGCCATCGAGTGTCGCGAGGCGTGCGGCGTGGCCCTCGAGCAGCCGTTGGCCGTGACGATCACCTACTTCGCCGAGGGTTCCGCGCGGACGACGCTCGACCCGTGGATTGGCGCGTGTTCCGAAGCGACTGAGAGCGAGGATTACTGCCTCGTGAACGTCGAGAGCGTCACGACCATCGGCAAGATATGGCGCCATCCGCCGATCGCGGCCGACTTCTCGGCCACGATCGACCAGGGGAGCCCCCTGACGGTGGACCCACCCGGCGTCCTCGCGGGCGTCGACGACACGCCTGGAGACACCCACACCGCGTCCCTGGTGGACGAACCAGTCCACGGCGACGTCGTGCTCTCCCACCAGGGTTCGTTCACGTACGTTCCGTACGCTGGCTTCGTGGCTGCCGACCAGTTCACGTTCCGCGTCACCGACGCGTTCGGGAACACCAGCGACGCCACCGCCACCGTGAGCGTGCGGCCGCGCCTCACGCTCGCGAAGGAGGGCGACGGCAGCGTCTCCAGCGTTCCGCCGGGCATCGCGTGCGACGCCTCGTGCACCACCGACATCGCGCACTTCGACATCGGATCGTCCGTCACGCTGACCGCAGAGGCCCAACCCGGCAACACCTTCAGCGGCTGGACGAGCGGCCCCTGCGACGGCAGCGGCGCACCCACGTGCGACGTCACGATGAACGGTCCGAAGAGCATCACGGCCACCTTCAGCGCCAGCACCTACACCCTCGACGTCACCCGCACCGGCAACGGCACCGGCAACGTCACCAGCGTCCCGAGCGGCATCGACCTGGGCGCTGGCAAAGGCAGTGCCACCTTCGCCCACGGCACGTCGATCACCCTCACCGCAACCGCCACGGGCATCAGCGTGTTCACCGAGTGGAGCGCCGGCCCCTGCGACGGCAGCAGCGTGGCGACCTGCACCTTCACCATCACCGACGACACCACCGTCGAAGCCACGTTCTCCCGCAGGCGGCCGTTCACTGGCGTCAGCGCCAGCGAGCCTGGCATCGTCCCGCGGGTCCCGGAAGGCGTCGATCTCGACGACGCCGCCGACGCCACGATCACGACGGTCGCTGCGTCCTTGCGCCCGATCGGCCCATCGCTCGCCGTCGTGCATCGCCCTCACGCGGGACGGGGGCGGGTACGCGGAACTCGCCGCCGCGGGGCGGACGGCGCTCGACGCGTGGATCGGCTGTGACCACGTCGACGAGGTCGACACCGCTCGCGTGACGGCTAGGACCATGGGCTCAGTTTCCAGGCGGACCGGGCGGGCCCTGCGGGCCTTGAGGGCCTTGCGGACCTTGCGGGCCCTGCGGACCTTGCGGGCCTTCGGGCCCACTCGGACCGGCCGGCCCAGCGGGACCAGCGGGGCCGGGCGGCCCAGCGGGACCCGCGGGACCGAGACACGCGCGCAGTTGCTCCTCCGGAACCTCCAGATCGAGGCCCAGCACGCGCGCCGGATCGAGCTCCCGCGCCAGTTCCCAGCAATGCAGTCCGTCGCTACCGGCGGGACCGGCAGCCCCCTCCGGTCCGGCGGTGCCCGGTGGTCCAGCCGCACCGGCAGGACCGACGGGACCCGCAGGTCCGGGCGATCCGGGGGGCCCAGCGGGACCGGCGGGACCGGCTGCTCCATCGTTGCCGCGCTCGCCGGGCGGTCCTGCCGGTCCCTCGGGGCCACTGGGACCTGCAGGCCCCATCGGACCCTCCGGTCCAGCGGGGCCTGCCGGGCCGGTCGGTCCCTGCAGCGCGCCGGAGGCCAGTTCGTCTTGGAGGCGCTCGACCTCGTCGTTCAAGCGCGCAAGCGTGGCGTTGCCGGCGAGTTCCGCACAGGTCAGCTGGGCTTCGGTCGCCGCGAGCGCGCGCTCCAGCAGGAGCGCCGTCTGGTAGCCACTCAAGAACTCATCGCCCCGGAACGACCCGTCTGGGAACGCCTCTACGACGTCGAGCTGAGCCACGCGCCGTACCGCCGTCGCCGCCCAATGACCGCTCGGCACGTCGGCGAAGGAGGCCTCTGGCGCGAACGCCTCGACGCCTGCATCGGGACAACCGGAACGATCCCGTGTCACGGCGAGCAGGCGATCGACGAGGACGGCCGCCTGATAGCCCGTCAGGGTGTCACCGGCCAGGAACGAGCCGTCGGGGAAGGCCGGGCCGATCCCCGCCTCGGAGAGCGCGGTGATCGACCGGCCGCGCCAATCGGTCGACGGGTCCGTGACCTGGCCTTGCACGACGACGCCGACGCCGATGATCAGCACCGACACGAGCAACGCGACCTCACGCATCGTGGTTCCCCAAGCGAACACGCATGGTGATCAGCACCTCCGCTCGGCGAGACGCGCACGCGGTGCGACGATGGAGAGCGGCGCGCCCGTGTGACGATGATCGGCCTCGCCGATGACGTCACGATACGATGCCCCCGAGGAGGCCGCCATGGTCCTGCACCAGCGACGCATCGTCATACTGGCGCGCGCGTTGTCGCTCGTGTTGTTGGCGGTCGTGATGGGTACGGGTGGCGCTCAAGCGCTGCCGGACGACGCCGCCGAGACACTCGCTCGCGCACAGAGCGCTGCCTCGCGCGCGCTCCTGCGCTACGACCAGCACTTCCCGGACCAACCCGAGTGGCGTGAGGCGTTGGACCTCGGTCGGCGGGCTGCGCAGCTGGCACCGGGGCATCCGGCGCCGCAGCGCTTCCTGGCGCAGGCGTACGGCACCGTGCAGTGGAACAGCCGCGCCTGGACCGCGTGGCAGGCGTACCTCGAGTTCGGCGGCGCCGTCGATGCTCAGGTGGCGACCAGGCTCGTGAGCGTGGCGCGCTCGTTGGGCATCGCGACCTTCGATGGTGGCCGTCGAGCGGATGCGGTGCCGTACCTGGAGACCGTCGTCAGGTACGTGCCGAACGATGTCGCTGCCAGCGCGCGCCTCGCGCTGTGGCACGTGGAGCAAGGCGAGTACGCGCGTGCGCTCCCGTACGCCGACCTGCTCGATGCTGCCGGCGACAGCTATGCCGCGCTCGTGGCCGACGTGCGCTGGCGACATCGCTTCGGATCGGCAGCGGTGGACGCCTTCAACGACGGGCGCATTGCGCAACGAGCCGGCCAGGTGAACCTGGCGCTGGCGTCGTACAGGTCGGCCGTCGCCGCGGCACCGGGCTTCATCGAGCCCTGGCGGGCGCTGGCGGACCTCTCGCTTGCACTCGACCGCTTCGGCGATGCGGTCAGCGCCTACGAGGGCGCACTGTCCATCGCTCCGAACGATGGCGGTGCTCGCCTTGGTCTGCAACGCGCGTTGGCGGGCCTCGAGGCGGAGACCAGCCCGACACCGCCACCGGATGATGCCGCAGCAGCGGTCGCCCCCGCGCCGGCGCCGGCAGCGACGGTCACACCACCGGCACCAGCACCCGAGCCCGAACCAGCGCCAGCACCAGCGCCAGCACCAGCACCAGCACCGGAGCCCGAACCCGAGCCCGAACCAGCACCGGAGCCCGAACCCGAGCCCGAACCGACACCAGAACCTGAGCCGGAGCCCGAACCAGCACCAGCGCCAGAACCCGAGCCGGAGCCGGAGCCTGAGCCGGAGCCGGAGCCGGAGCCGGAGCCTGCACCGGAGCCTGCTCCCGATCCCGAGCCTGCACCCGAGCCGGTACCGGCTCCATCGCTACCGGCACCCCCCACACCGGCACCGAGCACCGGTCAGGTGATGGCGCTCGACAGGAGGATCGAGCACCGCGCCGCGAGCGCGGGTGGTTCGGGTGCGTTCACCTTCGTCGACACGCCCGAGCTCGTGCGCGATCTCTCCGGGTACGTCGGTGGCTCGATCCACGTCCGCGTCGATACGGCCGGTGCACCCAGCGACGCTCCGGTCCAGTACCAGGTGTGCCTGGTCCCGCTCGACATCACGGTGGCACCGGCCTGCAGCGACGCCTCACGTCTCGTCCTCGGACCCAGCGGCACCTTCGTCAGCGATCAACCGCTGGCGAGCCTGAGCGGCATCGATCGCATCGACTGGGGAAGGGGCGTCACCAGCGTCATGCTCATCGTCCGGGACGCCGACGGCACGCCGCTCGACGAGCGCTCGCTCACGATGGCTGGCGAGCGGCGCGAGATCTCCCTAGAGCGTTACTTTCCTCGAACGGTGCATGTACAGGCCGTGCTGGTCGCTCCTGGAACGCAGTTCGCCGGCTGGCCGTGAGCCCCGCGCGGCACGTGCGCGCCGCCCGGGGCTCAGGGCGTGAGCGTCAGCCCGCCGCTACGAGTTCCGGCGACGCGTCGAACAGGCGAGCGTAGCTGCGTGGTTCGCGCCGTTCCCAGCCGCGCTTGTGCCAGGCGTACCCGGCGACGAGCGGGAAGGTGACGGTCAGCTCGCCGTAGACCATCTGCTCCCAGGCGGTGTCGACCTTGCCCCAGGAGGATGCCTCCTTGAGCGTCGACCCCGACAGCGCGCCGTCGCGCTCGTCGGCGACGGTGAGCTGGATGGCGTACTTGTGCATGTCGGCGTCATGGCCGAGGAACTCGGCCGATACGACGATGTCCTGCACGAAGTTCTTGGGTACGCCGCCGCCGAGCATCAGGATGCCGGTGTTGCCCTGGTGGATCTTGATCTGGGTGAGCTCGCGGAAATCCTTCACGCTGTCGATCGACACGTGCGCGTCGGGGTGGTGGACCTGGTGGTGCACCAGTCCGAAGCCGGCCGAGCAGTCGCTGAACGCGGGCACGAAGATCGGCACCCCGCGCTCGGTGGCGGTGCGGATGATGCTGTCCTCGCCCAGACCGCGCTCGCGCAGGTAGCGCGCCATCTCGACGATGAACTCGCGGCTCGAGTAGGCGCCCGGCTGCATGCCGTCGGCGATCTCTCGCGTGACGTCGTCGCACTGCCGCAGCTCCTCCTCGTCGATGTATGTATCGAAGATCCGGTCGATCATCAGCTCGCGCAGCGCGTTGTCGTCCATGAACTTGTCGCCCTGGTAGTGGCGGAAGCCGAGCGCCTCGAAGAAGTCCTGGTCGACGATGTTGGCGCCGGTCGAGACGATCGCGTCGACCATGTTGGCCTTCAGGAGCTCGACGATGACCTGCTTCTGGCCGGCCGAGACGACGCTGCCGGCGAGCGTGAGGATCACGCCGCACGACTCGTCGCGCACCATCATGTCG
>SLSM01000260.1 GCA_007130445.1 Trueperaceae bacterium
AACACGAGGATCGCTTCGCCCATCATGATCTCGTGCCACCACGCCTCATCTGCCGACCTCCAACTCTGCGTCTCGGGTGACCTTCGCGCGGGAGCTCGCCGTGGAGTCGCGAAGGACGAACGTCGGCGCGAACTCCAGCCGCCGCGCCGGCGCACGGACACCCTCGATACGCTCGTGCAAGAAGCGCATCGCCGCCGCTCCGATGTCCCCGGTCGGAATCCTGAGCGTGGTGAGCTTCGGCACGAAGCGTGACGAGCCGACCGCGTCGTTGAACCCGACCAGCGAGACGTCCTGGGGCACGACCAGGCCCAACCGGCCCAAGGCCGCCGCGACCGCGAAGGCGATCGAATCCGTGGACGCGAGCAGCCCGCTCGGCGCTCGCCCCTGCTCGGCGAGCCCTTGGTACGCACGCTCGAACGAGAGCCCTGGCTCGTCACGGTCGATGTGCATCTCGACGACATCGATGCTTCCGTGCGCCATGGCCGCCTGACGGAACCCGCGCGCCCGCGCCGCGAACGATGGCTTCTCCGGGCCCTCGGTGACGTACGCGAGGCGTTCATGGCCGAGTTCGACGAGGTGGTCGGCGACGATCGCCCCACCCTCCCAATCCGCAGCATGCACCGCGTCCAAGGGTTCGAGCGGCGTCGGGTACGTGACCAGCGAGGCCGGAACGCCGGCCTCCACGTAGGGACCGAGCGCGCTTCGCGCCTTCGAGCCGGCGACGATCACACCCTGTACCAGGGGCGCGGGTGCGCGCGTGCCGTCGTCCGCGCTGTCGATGGGGCGGGTGGCGAACGTGTACCCGAGTTCCGTCGCTTGGCTGACGGCGCCTGCGATCACGCCCATCCAGAACTCGGCGTCGTCGAGATCTTGCATCGGGATGAGCAACACGACCGTTCGGTCACCGGCGTCGGTCGTGCGTTGCTCGAGCGCAGCATGCACGTATCCCATCTCCTGCGCCACGCGCAGCACGCGCAGTCGGGTCGCCTCGCTCACGCCGGGCTTTCCGGTCAACGCGCGCGACACGGAGTACTTGGAGATGCCCAGCCGTGCCGCAATGTCGCTCAGGCTCACCGACTTCACGCGAGCGCTCCCTCTACCGCAACGATTAGCGCAACAAGGGTAGCACGCTCCCCCCGGCGACAACAACTAGAGGCCCGACGTCGAGGGTGCCGCCAGGCGCCTGCACCGAGATGCCGTCACGGCAACATCATCGGCGCGGCGCGCACCCTCGTCCCTCACGTGATACCTCGTTCCGAGACCGGATCTGACCGCCGCCCTGCGTCGCCGCCTCTGGCCTGACGACCCTTGCGTCGCGGGTGCCGCAACCTACCGCAACGCCAGAGACATATGCCCTCGGCTGGCGCAGGGATGCACGCTCGACGCGGGCTCAACGGAGGTTCGCGGCCCCGCAACTCCCGATGATCATCGACGCTACTGGCTCGGCTGACGACCGCGGCCTACGTGTGCCCGGCGCGCTGTCGGCACGGGGGCCGAAGCTGCCCTCCATCGCACCTGCTGGTCAAGCGGGTGCGCCTGCCTCATCACCGGCACGACCGACTCCTTCGAGTTGGGAGACGACCGCCGTGCAGACGCCGTCGATGTGCTGCTCCATCAACTGCACAGCGAGATCGGCGTGGAGGAACAATCCGCTTCCATTCGGTGGCGTGCACACGTAGCTCGACGGCGTGGCAGCCCGGCGCCAATACGTTGGGACCTACGTGGCGTGGGGCGTGAACAGCAACGGCTGGTGGGGTGAGGGAGAGTTCAAGTTCTTCATCGACGGGGACTCCGAGTTCCCCACGATCTGCGGTACGGGAACGGAGGACTACTTCGGCGGCGCTTGGAACTTCGAGCACCCCGCTGGTGAGTACGGCGTGTACTCGACCCCTTTCCTCGGTCTCCCACAGGTCATCCGGCCCGACGGGCTCTACCAGAGCCAGCAACGATTCGGGATGTACCGGTGGCACGTGATGGACCCGGTGCGCTTCTGCGAAGACCTCCGTGTCACCGTCCAGGCGCTCGGCTGGCGCTCGACGATCGAGGGCAAGCGACGGTACCTTCCCCTCCAGGACGACATCGCGTCGACCGCGTTCTGGTATCAGGAGGAACCGCACGTGCCTTTCGCGAGCAACCTCGAACTCAACGCGCTCGAGGTCGTGTGAGAGCGCGGCAGGCAGAGCCCATCGCAGCCGCACGGTTCGCTCGGTCCTGGCGTTGCGTTCGTACTCGCGACGCGTCGAGGCCACCGTAGCGCGAAGCGGACATGCAGTGAGAGTGGGCGTCGCAGTAGCCGGGCGCGACGCGCGGTCGGGTCGTCGGCGCTCGACACCGCGCGCGCAGCCGACCTACGCGTCCGATGACGCCCGTCTCCGACGCTGGCGACCGAGCCCTCTCGTCAACGACGCCGGCCCCAGACCTCCGGCACGACGAGGTGCGCCGGTCGACGGCCGGCGAGGACGTCGATGACCTGGTCGGCGACCTGCAGCGCCGTGCGTCGCGCCGCTTCGAGCGACGAA
>SLSM01000336.1 GCA_007130445.1 Trueperaceae bacterium
ACCAGCAGGGCACCGTGACCGCCCTCGCCGAGGGGACGACCCGCATCGCGGCGGAGAGCGTGGTTGACGCCTCCAAGAGGGACACCGTCACGGTTACCGTTGGCGAGGCGACCACGACCGGTTCGCTAGGGACCGACAAGAGCGTGTACCGCGCCTTCGAGGACATCGTCGTGACCTTCTCGGGCTTTCCAGGCGACCGCCAGGAGTGGATCACGATCTCACCAGCGGGCGCGCGGGACGACGAGGTCGGGGACGGGTTCTTCACCGCCGGCGCGGACACCGGCGAGATCACGTTCTGTGGCCGCCAACCTGGCGACTACGAGGCCCGCGCGTACTTCGATTGGCCGCGAGGCGGCTTCGTCGTTCAGCACCGCCACGGCTTCGAGGTCGCAGCGCAGGTGGACGATGGCTTGTTTGACCCCGATGTGCTCGACCAGGCGTGGCACGACCTGCGCGACGGCGCAACCGAGGTTCAGTTGTCGGCGGACGGCAGGATGACGTTCCGCTATGAACGCCTCGCTGGCGACACGTTGCGCGAGGAGTTCCGCCTAGACGGACACGTCTTCGCCTGGTGGGAGTCCACCGAGCATCTGGTCGACGCCGCCTTCGACGTCAACTTCGACGGGCAGTACGACGAGGAGGTCACGGTAACGCAAGACGCCGACGACCTGTGGGAGAAGATCACGACGCGCTGGACGAGGGAGCCCGACCGCATCATCTTCGAGCGGCGAACGGTTCGCCGCGATGGCGAGAGCCTTCATGTGACGGTGGAGAGGCCGGACGTGACGGGCACGCTCCGGGTTCACGAGGAGTTCGTCGCCCCCGTGGTGCAGCCGCCCAGCGATGGGAGCGAGGACACCGGCATCGAGCCTCAGGCCATTGTGGGCGGGCAACGAATCCAGCACGCCAGGAAGAGCACGTGCAGCCAGGAGGAGCGCGACCTCTTGGCCCAGTACTGGCTTGGCATGTACCAAGGACTGGCCTGTCTGTGGAACCACGGTCAGATCACGGACGCCTCAGAAATCGGTCGGGAATACCACCGGCGTGCGGTGTTCTTCACCTGCCATGACACACCAAAGAAGGACAACCCAGCGGCCATCGCCTGGCTGCGCACCAGGCCGGGACCCATCGCCGAGTGGATGTCGGAGCATCTCCGTTGGCCCATCGACATTGACATCTACCGGCCCGAGTTCTTCGACCCGAAGTACTCGGACTTGGACCGCACCGGCTTCCTCTTTCACGAGTTGATGCACGTGACGATGGGCCCGCATGACCCCAACCTCGAGCGGCGATCGCCGACCTGGGAGGCGAGGGCCCGCCACGATCGGGTGTACGCCTGCCAGCTCCTCTGCTTCGGCGAGGATCGCCAGAACCGCTTGGCGCACTGCGAAGCTTGTTTGGTCACCGGGGCCTATGGGCAGGACGGGGCGTGCAACGAAGCGTGCGAGATCTACGCCAAGGACGCCTGGTACTGCCCCTGCCAGACGAACTGGACCAACTACGGCTGGCACGACTCGCGGACGGGCTGTGCGGTCAACTGCCCACAGGGTCTCCGCTGCTTCCATTACTCGTGCCGGTCACGCGACGACGCGTGCCAAGGTGGACCGCACTCACGACCATGGTGGGAGTGACCCTTCCACGGTGGCCAAAGATGGGATGAGGCGGCCGCCCTTCCTTCGGCGCAGTCACTCTCGCGAGGCTGCATTACCGTGGGTTACGGGTCGGTAGCCCGAGAAGGAGAGGACGGCCGTGAGCCAGTGCGCAGATAGGGGCAGCGACGCAAACGTCCCTCAGCGAATAGGCATCGTGTCTCCTGCGCGACTAGCCAACGTCGCTCACATCAGACAGCGGACCCGTGTATGGCTCGCGAGGTTCGGCTATGAGCCACCCACGCTCACTCCGGCGTGCCCTCGAGCAGGGCGACGACCGCCTGGCTCTCCGCGATGAGTTTGGGGTTGCCGACCTCCTCGGCTAACACGAGCCCTTCTTGCGCGAGCGCCTCGGCCTCCGCGCGCTGGCCCAGCGCGAGGAGCACCCTGGCCTGGCCCAGGAGCGGCTGGAGCACGAAGCGGCTGGCGCCTGCCGCCCGAAGCCGGATCAGTGCCTGTCCGTAGTGGCGGTCCGCTTCCGCCAAGTCACCTCTGTCCTCGAGCACGCTTCCGATGTCGGCCAGATGCCGGCCCACATCCCCCTCGTGGCCCAAGCCCCGGTCGATCTCGAGGGCCTCCTCGAAACACGACATGGCCCGGTCGGACTCGCCCATCGTGCGGTAGACGCTCCCCTGGTTCCCGAGGAAGTGAGCGCGGCCCTCGGCGTACGCGAGTGCCTCGAACAGCCGCAGCGCCTCTTCGTTGCAGGCCAGCGCCTGCGCGTTGCGCCCCGACTCGTGATGGATGAGGCCCAGTCGCCCCACGCTGTACGCCTGGCCCAGCTTGTGCCCGAGCCCCTCGTACAGGTCGGCGGCCCGCTGCATGTGGGTCTGCGCGGCGTCGAGATCGCCCCGCTCCCAGCAGATGCCCGCCACCGAAGCGAGCACTTCGGCGCGGCCCGCCTCGTCACCGAGTTCCTTCAAGAGCGGCAGGGCGCGCTCGAACAGGGCGGTCGCCTGCTCGTAGTCGGCCGTGCGCCAGGCGATCGTTCCCGATCGAGTGAGGGCACGAGCCAATGTTGGGCTGCTTCCCTCCCCTTCGAAGAAGGCGAGTGCCGCTCGCTGATGCACGCTCGCCTGGGGGAAGTCACCCTTGAAGAGGAACAGCTCGCCCAGCAGGTTGTGGGCTTCGGCCTGGCGCTCGCGCTCGCCTCGCCCCTCTGCGCGCCCCAGCGCCGTCACCGCCACCGCGATCGCCGCGTCAACATGACCGCACCGGTGCAAGGAGTGCGCCTGCCATACCAGCAACCGGCTCAGTTCGGACGACGGCACCACGTCCGCAGCTACCGCCTTCTCCAGCAGCAGGCTCGCCTCCTCGAACAGCCCGACGACGTCGTAGAAGGAAGCCAGCGCCTCGAGGCCGGCCGTCAGGTCTTCGGGACGATGCGCCAGCGCCCACGTCCAGGCGGTGCGAAGGTTGCCGAGCTCTTCCTGCAAGATGGCCAGGGCCTGCCCGGCCGAGGGACCGCGGAGCGCTGCCACCTGAGCCGCGACGAGCTTCAGGTAGTGCTCGCTGTGGCGAGCCGCGACCGCGTCGGCATCGGTGAGCGCGCCGAGCCTGGCGGCGGCGAACTGTCGCAGCAGCGCGTGGAGCTCGTAGCGGCCGTCGAAGGTGCGTTTCAGGAGGGAATGGTCGAGGAGGGTCGCCAGCGTGGACACGTCGGTCCCGGTCACGTCCAGGGCCGCTGCCAGGTCGAAGGCGCCGGAGAAGACCGATAGCTCGGCCAGCAGACGCTGCTCAGGCGCCGCGAGCAAGTCCCAGGAGTGGTCGAACACTGCCGCCATGCTGTGGTGGCGCTCGGGCATGTCCTTGAGCGCACTTTCCAGAGCCAGCTTCTCTTCGAGGGTGGCCGCGATGGTCTGGCAGTCCAGCAGCCGCGTCCAGGTGGCGGCCAGCTCCAGGCCCAGGGGCAGCCCGGCCAACGCCCTGCAGATCGAGACGACGGCCTGGGTGTCCTGGGGCGACAGGCTGAAGCTCGGCTGGAGCCGCCGCGCCGCCGTCACGAACAGGCGGACGGCGCTGTGGGAGAGCGGGTCGGGGGCTTCGGCCGTCGTCGGGTAGCCGAGGCCCGTCAGCACGAAGCGGTGTTCACCCCGCACGTTGAGCGCGGCGCGGGAGGTGACCAAGAGCCGCACGCCCGGGGCCGCTGCCAGTAGGTCGGCCAGCCGAGTGGCCGCACCCAACAGGTGCTCGAGGTCGTCGAGCACCAGCAGGCACGATCCGCGATCCAAGCGCTCGAGCACCTCGCGCCGAAGGTCGTCCGGCTCGCGCACGTCGAGGCCCAAGCCGCTCGCCAGGGCCGCCCATAGCAGCTCCGGTGAAGGCGTCGCGGCCAGCGGGAAGAAGTACAGGCCGTCGGCGAACGCGCCCTTCGCGGCCAGGCGTTCGGCCAATGCCAGCGCCAACCGGGTCTTGCCGATGCCGCCCGGCCCCAGCAGGGTGACGAGGCGGCAATCCGGCCCCAACAGCGTCTCTTCGATCTCCAGAAGCTCCTGCTCGCGGCCCAACAGCGGGGTGGACTGCGTCGGGAACCGGTGCATGGGCGAAGGCTCCTGGGGCCGCCCCGAGACCGCGCCGGATCGGATCGCTGCATGGAGCGCGGCCGTCGCCGTTTCCGGTCCGAGCCCCGTCTCCTCGGCCAGTAACACGCGCCATGCTTCAAACCCCGCAAGCGCCTCATGGCTCTTCCCGCTCCTCGCCAGCAGCCGCATCCGCTGCCGGCGTGCCGACTCGAGGTAGGGGTCGAGGGAGAGCTGCCGCGCCACGTAGCCAAGCGCGCGCGCCTCGTCTCCTCGTGTCTCGTAAGCGGCGGCCAGTTTCTCCAAGACCGTGAGCACGGCCGTCTCCAGGCTCGCGCGCCTGAGCAAGAGCCACTCCTCGAAGGCGGGCGCGTCCGGCAGTTCGAAGCCAGCGAGGAGCGCGCCTCCGTACAGGTCCAAGGCCTGCTCGAGTGCCGTCAGGCAGGTCGGGCAGGCATGGAGGTAGCGGTGAGGGTGGACCTCGCAGTCCGCGAGCAGCCCTTCGAAGGCGGCGACGTCGGTCGAGATGAGTCGTGGATCGAGCTGAACGGCCTCTCGGCTGAGGGTGAGGAGCTTGGCGCCCTCGTGCTGACGTGAGAGCGTCTGCTGCAGGCGGTGCAGCTCCTTGCGCAGGTTGCCGAGACCCGCGCTGTCGCCAGAGTCCGGCCAGAGCAGCGCGCGCAGGTGCTGTCTCGGCTGGGGCTTGGCCTCGAGCGCCAGGTAGGCCACGAGCGCGCGGGTCTTCTGCGTGGAGAGGTGCGTGAGCGGCTCTTCCCCCACCCTCGCTCCGAAACCACCCAAGAGCGAGAGGGCGAGAGCCATTAGGGACCCTAGCACGAGCCGTCGCTTTTTCCCGTCCAGGAGCCGTTGCGACGAGTTTGCGACGGTCGCTTCCTAAGCTCGTGTCGAGCAGTACCCGAGGGGAGTCCATGACGAACGCCGACCACGAGCCACTCGCCAACTACCACGCCGTGCTGGTGCGCATGTGGCGCGATGACGTCGCCTCTCCGTGGCGCGCTTCGGCGCAGCGGGCGGGGAGCGAGGATGTGCTGCGTTTCGCTTCCCTGGAGCATCTGTTCGTGCATCTGCAGCAGCAGACGAGAGGGGGGGGAGGGGTGAGCGCACGCAGGCGCGGCGGCAGGTCGACTGTGGACCGCGTGCGCGAGGAGGAATGAGACGAAGGGAACGCCCAACGCTAGCCGCGAAGCCAGCGAGTACCATTCGCTTCCCAAGGAGGAAGAACATGAAGGCAAGAAGGCATCACGCAAGCAGGAGCGGCATCTTGTGGCTGCTTCCCATCGCGCTCATGGTGAGCGCCTGCGGCACGGTGAGTGAGACGCCCGCCGAGCTAGCACGCGCCGACGTCACGACGCAGGCAGCGCTAATCGTCACGAACACCGACGACAGCGGCGAGGGTTCGCTCCGCCACGCCATTAACGACGCCCAAGCGAGTAGCGGCGCGGCGACCATCACCTTCAAGATCGTCGAAGGTGACGGCATCATCACGCTTAGCTCGACCCTGCCCATCATCGACAGCGCGCTGACCATCGACGGCGAGGGGGAAAACATCACCGTCCGCGGAGGCGGCGAGTACCGCGTCATGACGGTGCGTAACGGGGCTACGCTGACGGTCAAGAACTTAACTATCGCGGATGGGCGGGCTGCCGGCGGCGGCATCTACAACAACGGCACCCTCATCGTCACCAACAGCACCATCTCGGGAAACAGCGCGGGCACGGGGGATGGTGGTGGCATCTACAACAACGGCACCCTCACCGTCAGCAACAGCACCTTCTCCGCCAACAAGGCCAGTCACGGCGGCGGCATCTACAACAGAGGCACCCTCACCGTCAGCAACAGCACCTTCTCCGGCAACACCGGCGAGTCCAGCGGCGGCGGCATCACCGCATGGGTTGCAGCCGCCGAGACCACCATCATCAACAGCACGTTCTCCGGCAACACAGCGCAAAACGGGGGCGCAGTCTACACCTGGAAGGGTCTGACGCGTATCATCCACAGCACGATCACCGGCAACCGCTCACCTAACGGCGGCGGGGTGTACTCCTATAATGATGGTGATGCCACCACCTTCGTCAAGGGCAGCATCATCTCCGGCAACACCCTGTTGAACGGCACGACCGCCAACGACGTGGCCGCCGGGCCACAACCCAGCAACCGCTTCAAGAGCCTGGGCTACAACCTCATCGGCGCGGCGGGAAGCAACGTGGACTTCAGGGCGGAGTTCAACGCGCAGGCGACCAGAGGAACGTCAGCAATCCTGGGCTCGACGTGCTATACGACAACGGCGGCCCGACCATGACGCATGCGGTGTTCTTAAGCAGCCCAGCCTTAAACTGGGTTCCCAAGACCGCCTGCACCGACCATCTTGGCAATGCCGTAGCGCAGGACCAGCGCGGCATAGACCGACCCCAATGGGAAGATGGTAACTGTGACATCGGCGCCTTCGAACTCGAGCAGGTGGCCCCCATCACCCAACAGCTCACCGTCACCACGGATGGCAACGGCAGCGGCACCGTCACCAGCGACCCAGCGGGCATCGACTGCGGAGAGACCTGCTCTGCCGACTTCGGCCACAACGCGAGTGTGACGCTTACTGCCAGTGCGACCCTTGGCTCCTCATTCGATACGGCAACCGGCTGGAACGGTGCTGGCACCACCAACGTCCAAGGCCAGCGTGTCGTCAGCATGACCAAAGCTACGAGCGTCACCGCTACCTTCACCCAAAACACCTACACCTTGACGACCACTGTCACGCCCGAAGGCAGCGGCAGCGTGACTGCTGACCCTGCAGGTCCCTACACCTACGGTCAGGTCGTCACGATCACCGCTACCGCTGATGCTGGCTGGACCTTCACCGGCTGGAGCGGCAACGTCACCCAAGCAGAAGACGGCAGCTACACCGTCACCATGAACGGCGACGAGACCGTCACCGCCGCCTTCACCCAAAACACCTACGCCTTGACGATCGACAAGGACGGCAACGGCAGCGTGACCGGCGCGGGCACTTACGCTTCGGGCACAGAAGTCACGATCACCGCTACCGCTGATGCTGGCTGGACCTTCACCGGCTGGAGCGGCAACGTCACCCAAGCAGAAGACGGCAGCTACACCGTCACCATGAACGGCGACGAGACCGTCACCGCCAACTTCACCCGTAGCGGCGGTCGACCGACGGGTCAAGTTCTCACCGTCACCGTCGCCGGTAGTGGCACCGTGATCAGCAGTCCCGAGGGCATCAACTGCTATGCAGGAACGTGCAGCGCCAGCTTCCCGAAGAATACCGAGGTCACCCTCACGGCCGAGAGCGCCGAATCGGTCTTCTGGAGCGGTGATGCCAGCGGCAGCGAGACTACCGTTCAGGTCACGATGAACGCCGACAAGGCTGTCACGGCGACTTTTGCCGAACTCAATGGAAAAGTCCTGAACATCGACCTAAATGGCAGCTTTGACCGCCAAACGGGCGTCGCCACGATAACCGGTACCTTGGCCTGTCTGTCAGGAGCCCAGTTCAATGTGAACGTCGAGTTGAGCCAGGATCAGAAGCAAGGAAGGACGATCTCCGAGGTGTCGGGTACAACCGACTCCATCGTCTCATGCGGCTCCCCCTGGACCGTCATCGTTACTCCCGACGTTACTCCCGACAGCCCGGATGCAAAGTTCACCAGAGGCGCGGCCGATGTCACGGTCAACGTCAACGCAGATCCGCCCCTAGTGGTGACCCGAAGCGTGCAGCTGAAATGACTCTCGCTCGTCCTCGAGCCCAGCATCTGTGTGGGGCTTGAGCTAGGCTTCCAGTTGACCTCGAGTTCTGCCTCAAGCGGTAGGGCTCGAGGCTTCTCCGCTCACCTGAGCCGCGCTCCACGAAGGTCACGCCCGCAGGTGATGACGCAGTCCCTCGGCTTCGAGCCGGTGGTCGCCCAGCAGCCGCTCAACAGGCGCACACTTGGCATTGCAGTTGGCGCGCCGAGCGCCTCTCACGGTCGATGTAGACCTTCAGGGCGGCCTTCGACTTGCGGCCGAAGGGGAACTCTACCCTCGGGCCGGTCTTGCCGTCGACGCTGAGTGTTCCAGCGGTCCAGTCGATGTCGTCGAGCCCAAGTCCGATGGCTTCGCCGATCCCGAGCCCGGTATCCAGCAGGAGGGTGACGAGTGCGACGTCACGCCGCGGGTATCGGCTCCTCTGGCACCGAGCCAGGATCACGCGGAGGTCCTCCCGGGAGAAGGTCTCGATTGACGGTCCGCTTCGTGTGGCGCTTCGGGAGCTGTCGCATCGGGCTCTCTGCGAGGAGCGGCTCGGAGGTACGGAATCGTCAGTGGTCCCTCGGGGAGAACGCAGATCCGCGCGCTACCGCCCATTTCTTCGACCAACTCGCGGACGCGCTCGCTGACGTCGGCGCACGGCACCAGGAACGACGACTTCAGCTGCTCGTTGCTCAGATTCTTGGTGTAGAAATGCACCGTAGCTCGCTGACAGACCAAGGCGTGGATCTGCGCCTGCCACATGTCCGGCGCGACGAAACCGGGACTCCTGATCGTCGCGAGCAGCTCCTCCGGTGACTCCGCGCCCGCCAGCAGCTTTCCATACGCCCCATGATCGGGAATGCCGTCCCAGCAGTCCGCCGCCACGATGATATGGCCACCCGGACGGACCACCTGCGCTGCCGCGCTCATCCCCTTGACGCTCTGGTAGAGGTTGAGGTCGAGCGGATAGCCGGAGTTGCTGGTGATGACGATGTCGAACTCCACGTCCACGGGCGCCATCGCGTTCTCGACGACGTAGGCACATCCAGACTTGTGGGCCTCGATGAAGTCGCCCGCGAAGACCGCGGTGACGTCCTTGTCGCGGTTCATCGCCACATTGAGGATGAAGGTCGGCTCGCTCATCAAGGCCGCCTGGCGCACCTCTTCCCACAGAGGGTTGCCCTCGGTCACCCCCCAACGAACCTGCGGGTGATCCATGTGGACGGCGCTGTGATTCCGCTGCACGGTTCCGAGCGATGCCAACCCGGGCATGATCGCCTTGCCGCCACCGGACATGCCGGCGAAGAAATGCGGCTCGATGAAGCCGGTCGGTATCTTGATGTCGCAGTCGAGGAATCGGGAGAGCAACTCGATCCGGTTACCACCGCGAGTCGTTCCCACCACGCGGTGAGACGCCGCGTCATTGCAGTCGTTTTGGATGATCTCGAAGCGCTCGACCACGGCCTGACCGAGAATCGTCACCAACTCCTCGGTGGTATTGGCGCGATGGGTTCCGGTCGCGCCGAAGAACGCGATCTGCCGGTCTGGGATGCCGGCCGCCGCCAACTCCTCGAGCAGCGGCGGTAGCATCACATGGTAGGGCGTCGCGCGGGTGATGTCGCTGAAGACGATGCCCACCGTATCGCTCGAACGCGCGCTCCTGGAGAGGGCGTCCGTGCCAACTGGATTGCGCAGCGCGTCGCGCACAGCCGCCACCTGATCGGTGGCGCCCGGCACGAAGCTTGGTCGAACCAACGTCACGTCCGCGTCGTCGGGGAGAACGAATCTGAGCCCCGTTCTGCCGTACTCGATCGAGACCTTCATCGTCGCTCAGACGTTCTTGATCAGCTGCAGGTCACCCGTCTTGGCGGCCTCCAGGATGGGTCCCATGTACTCGTCGATGAGATCCGCGTTGAGCGGAACCGGCATGTTCTGCAGCTTCATCTTGAGCTGCGGGTTCTTCGCGGCCGTCAGCGCGCGAACGATGTGATCGTCGCCGAATCCGGGGACCTCTCCGAGGGTGACCGGGAACCCGATCGCCTTGGCCAGGTTGAACATCGCCTCCGCTGCCGCGACCCCGAGCTCGCGACCGGACAACGCCTCGAAGTCCACCTGCGAGTACCCATACGATTTGAAGATATTGCCGACCATCTTCAACTCGCTTTCGATCGCGG
>SLSM01000119.1 GCA_007130445.1 Trueperaceae bacterium
CTGCTCGATTCGTGCGACGGCGCGCCGCAGCGACTCGAGCTTCTCGGCGAGCATCAGCCGATCCATCGCTGCCTCCGCTCGCGCAGCAGACGCTCACGCAGCGGCAGGAAATCCTCGACGTCGGCCAACATGCGACTCGTCAAGCGGTCGCGGGCCGCTCGGTCGCGGCACACGAGCGTCGTTCCCTCGCGCAGGATCGTCCGCAGGAGCGGCACGCCCGTCACCCGCAGGTCGAGGAGGTCGACGGGACGGCCCGTCGCCTCGGCGACGACACGCGTGAGCGCCGTTCGCCGCTCGGAATCGAGTGGGCGCTCGCCCAACACGGCGACGTCGGCGTCGCTCTCGAAGCCTGCGCTACCCTGGGCCAGCGAGCCGAAGGCGATCGCCAACAGCACGTCCGACTCAGCCGCGAGCGCTTCGGTCAGTGTTCGCAGGCCGTTCGAGTCGCGGACCGCCTCCATTCACGGAGTGTAGCCCGTGCGTCAGCGCCACCGCGACATCACCCTCACCCCTCCGTCCACCGCAAGCGCAGCCGCCGCTCGAACCCCCCACGCGCCTCGCGCCGCGCCGCCTGCACGCTACGCACCTCGCCCATGTCGATCCCTTCGACCCGCATCACCGCCTCGAGCACCTCGAGCACGTCGGCGAGCTCCTTGACCACGTCCTCGCGCGCGCTGGCGGCGCGCAACTCCTCGGCCTCCTCCACCACCTTCGCCGCCAGCGCCTCGCGGTACGAGTCGCTCTCCAACTCGTCGACCTCGTAGCGCACGCCGTCACGGTCCATGATCTCGGGGATGCGGTCGCGGATGAGCTTGTCGTAGTCGATACGCATGGGTTCCTCCTGGCGACGGGACGGCGGGGGGTCAGAAGCGCGCGACGTTGCGCGCCGCGCCGATGCTGCTCACGAGCGATCGTACCGACGCGGCGACGGCCTCCGGCCGGGCGTCGCGCTGCGAGAAGCGCACCGCGACGTCGGCCCTCAGCGCCTGCGCGAGCGCGTCTGAGCCCGTGTAGCGACCGTACGTCTCGGCGAGCCGCGGCGTGGCCGCCGTCATGGCCTCGTCGCTCGGCAGGCGCGCACGCTTGCGGTTGCGGTTGAAGGTCGGCTGCGACGGCACCAGGTTCCACAGCTCGTGGAACGGGTAGACGGAGACCGGGACGATGTGGTCGAGGTCGTAGCGCCCAGGTGCGAGGCGCACGCCGGTCCACGGGCACGCGAACGCGGCCCCCTCGAGCATGAGCAGGTCGACCTGGTTGCGCTCCCAGTCGAGCGGCAGGCGGTTGTCGGGCCGCTCGGTCAGGAGCGCGTACGCCTCGCCCCGCGCCGTGCCCGACACGCGCTCGGTGAACTGGCTCCACTCGTGGATGCACAGGGCCTCCACCCACAACGACACGTCGTGGAACGCGCGCCACAGGTCGGGCGGCACCACCACGCAGACGTCGTCGGCCGTCGCGCCCGGGAGCGCCTGCACTTCGCCGAGGTCGCCCAGGGCCCGCGGCGGCGCGAACACCGACCACTCCCCCGGTCCCGCGTAGCGCAGCGGCTGGCGCATCGCCGTCGCGACGCTCCGCAGCGTGCGCTCGAAGAGCCGTGCCAGCTCGGGCGGGTACGCCGCGCGCTTGCGCGCCACACGCAGCTGCTCGACCAGCAGCCAACCACCCGCCGCACCCGAGGGCCCGTAGATGGCCTCCCACTCGCGCCGCAGCTCGCTGAGCTGCGCGCGGAAGGCGACGTCCTGTCGCTGCCGTTCGCCGAGCAGGCTCGTGACCCCCTGTGCCACCGGGGCGCCGGCATCCATGAACGGCCAGTAGTACGCCACCCACGCCTCCGCCAGCATCCGCAGCGGCACCGCCAGCGGCCGACCGTCGTGGCCGACGTCCGGGTAAGCCAGCACCACGTCGTTCAGCGAACGCAGCAGCGCGATTGTGTAGCTCGTCTGCTTGCTGTCGTGCCGAAGGATCGTGCTGATGACGGCGTGGTGCAACGTGGGGTGAGTGTAGCGGCGCCGGTGTCAGGACCCACCGGTGCGCACTGGCCGTTGGCACGTGCGAAGCCGCAACGCTGCGAGCGAGAAGCATCGCAACGGCGGTATCCACCCTCGCATCCATTCACGCTGTGAATGGATGTCATTCACGCCATGGATGATCGTGTGCTGCCTCGACTCGCAGGTGAACGCCTCCGCGCCCACCTGTCCGCGCTGCCGGCGGTCGTGCTCACCGGCGCACGGCAGACCGGGAAGAGCACGCTCGCGCGTTCACTGCTGCCCACCGGTCGCTACGCCACGCTCGACGACCTCGACGTGCGCGCACTCGCCGAACGCGACCCCGATGCCCTCGTCGGAGGCTCCGGTCCTGTCATCCTCGACGAGGTGCAGCGGGCGCCCGACCTGGTGCACGCCGTCAAACGTGCGATCGACGAGCGTCGCGAGCGTGGTCGTTACCTGCTGACGGGCTCCGCCAACCTGTCGCTCCTCGAGCGGGTGTCGGAGTCACTTGCCGGGCGTGCCTCGTA
>SLSM01000032.1 GCA_007130445.1 Trueperaceae bacterium
GGGCTGCCCGAGCAAGGGGGCAGGGTGTACGCAGTGAACAGCGAGCACCGCGGTTGGCGCCTCGCCTTCGGGCACGGCGACCTCGACGTGCGCCGCGTCCGGCCGGGCGACGCCGTGTGGCGCACCGACGACCCGTCGCTGCCGGCCCGCGTCAAGCGCCGTGTCCAGGCCTCGCCGCGCCGCACGCTCGGGCTCTCGCTGGCACTGAGCGCGCACGAGGGCGCGCCGCTCACCGCGGTGGCGACCAGCGAGCGGGGTGAGCGCAGCGCGTGGACGAGCGACCGACCGCTGGCGCGAGCCGAGGCGCGACCGCTCGACCTCGCCCTGGCGCGAACACAACTCGGCCGTCTCGGCGGCACCCCGTTCCACCTAGCCGACGTCACCCTCGACGTCGAGGGCTCGCCGTTCGTGCCGGTCTCGCTGCTCAATGCCTGCCGCCGCGCGCTGGTCGAGCAGCTCGTCGCGCCACCGTCGACCCCCGCCCGCCACAGCGGCGGTACGACCGGCGAACCCAGCGGCGCTGGCGCTGACGGCGTCGCCGCCGGTGTCCTCGGTGACCGCGCCGCACCGGAGCCCGTCGCGCCGGACGCGCCGGCTCGCCTCCACGTCCTCGTGCGGACGCCCGAGCAGTTGCAGGCGGTGCTCGACGCCCGCGCCGCCGGCGCGCAGCTCGAGAGCATAACGCTCGACTACCTCGAGCTCTACGGCCTGCGCCCCTCGGTCGAGCGCGTCCGGACCGCCGGCCTGCGCGTGCGCGTCGCCAGCCCCCGCATACTGAAGCCCGCCGAGCAGAACGTGGTGCGCTTCCTCATCGACTTGGGCGCCGAGGTGCTGGTGCGCTCTGCCGGGCTGCTGCGCGACCTCACCGCCGTGCCCGTGCGCGCGCGTCCACGGATCACCGGCGACTTCTCGCTGAACGCCGCCAACGCGCTCAGTGCCCGCGCCTTCCTCGACGGGGGCTGCGACGCACTGGTCCCGACGTTCGACCTCGACGCCGCGCAGGTCGCGGCGCTGGCTGGCGCGGTCGACCCGCACCGGCTCGAGGTCGTGGTGCACCACCACCTGCCGGTCTTCCACACCGAGCACTGCGTCTTCTGCCGCTTCCTCTCGACCGGCAAGGACCACACCGACTGCGGCCACCCGTGCGAACGCCATCGCCTCGCCCTGCGTGACGCACAGGGACGCCTGCACCCCGTGCTGGCCGACGTCGGCTGCCGCAACACGGTCTTCGGCGCCGAGGCCCAGAGCGCCGCGAGGCACTGGCCGCGCTGGCACGCGGCGGGCCTGCGCGACGCCCGCGTGGAGTTCGTCCACGCCGGCGCCGACGAGGTGCACGCCGTCGTGCGGGCCTGGCGCGACGCACTCGACGGCTCGCTCGACCCGGACGTCCTCGAGGCGAAGCTACGGGCGGCGGTACCCCCAGGGGTCACCGAGGGCAGCTACTACGTGCCGCGCGAGGGGTTGCAGGAGCTGCCGGTCCTGTAGCCGCTGGGGCGGCCACGGTGCGGTGGCCGCCCGCGGACATGTGAGGACGTCGCTGCGCGACGCGGGCGCGCGCCGCGTAAGGTGCCCCTCGGAGGTCCACGCATGCACACGCCCCACCATCGACCCGAGCACGGCCGTCGTCGCGCCAGCGGCGCCTGGCTGCTGCGCGGCGTCGTCGCCGTACTCGCAGCCTGGTTCGTGGCGTCTGGCGCCATCGCGGACGATCCGTTGCCGAGCGAGCAGGCGGCCGAGGCGATCGCACGCTACGACGCGATCCTCGCGGTGGTCGGCGACCTGCGCGCCGCGATCGACCGGACCGCGTTCGACCTCGACGCGCTGGCGTTCGAGTTCGCGTTCGACGACATCGACACCATCGTCGCGTGGGCGGTGGCCGAGATCGCCTTCGAGCCGTACGCCGGAGTCTTGCGCGGGCCCGAGGGGACGCTGATGGCACGCGCCGGTAACGCCCTGGACCAGGCCGTCCTGGTGGCGAGGTTGCTGAACGACGCCGGTTTCGAAGCCCGCGTCGCGCTGGGCGAACTCTCGGACGCCGACGCCGCCGCGCTGCTCCAGCGCGCCCTGGCGCCGCGGGCGCCGCTGCCGCCCATCGGTGACCGGGCGCGGCTGGAGGACGCCGTCACGCGGCTCGCAACCCTGCTCGGCATGCCGGTCGAGGCGCTCCTGGCAGAGCTCGACGCGACCTTCGAGCCAGTGCCGATCACCGACGCCGCGCTCCTGGGCGAGGTGTCGGATCGCGTGGCCGAGCTCGAGGCGGCGCTGAGCGCGGCCGGGATCGACCTCGGCGCGGGCGACGTGGAGCACCTGCGGGCCGAGGCGCGCACGTACGCCTGGGTCGAGGCGCGCGTGAGCCCGAACCAGGCGTGGACCGCGCACCACCCCACCGGGCTGGCGCCCGGGGCCGACCTGGAGGCCAGCGAGGTGCTCGAGGGCACCGTCCCGGAGGCCCTTCAACACCGCGTCCGGATCGAGGCCTGGATCGAGAGCAAGGAGGACGACAGGCTCTCCCGGACGTCCGTCATGGCGCCGTGGGAGAACCCGAGCGCCGTCTTCGTGGGGCAGGTGCTCGACTACGCCAACGCCCCCAACGGCTTCGAGCTCGGTCCCATCGGCACGTTCGACTTGGAGGGCGTGCTCGAGCAGACCAACTTCTTCGTGCCCTACTTCCGTGGCCGCGTCGCGCCGGGCGCGCTCTTCTTCGACCTCGACGGACGCGCCCTGCCGCCGATGATCGCGGGCGATCAGGCGGCCGCGGTGATCCAGTCGGTCGGCCGAGCGGCCGAGCAGGGCCTCGGCGCGCTGCGCGGGATCGGTGTCGGCGCCGACCAGGCGACCGAGGACCCCGACGACATCTTCGCCCTGGTCGGTCACGGCTTCGACGTCACCCTCATCGCGCCGGGCGGCGCCGAGACGACCCACACCCGCTGGATCCTCGACCGCATCGGCGCCGAGCACCGCGCGAACGGCGTCGTCGCGACCTCGGACGGGGGCGTCGACGTCGGCCGGGCGCTGCTGCAACAGCACCGCATCGTGCTCACCACCGGCGCGCTGCCGCAGGGGTACCTGCTCGACCTCGCGCTGGCCGATCTCGAGGCGCGCCGCGACCTCCTGGCGTTCACGCTCGAGCAGGCGTTCGACCCCGACCCGGACGCGGTCCTCGGACCGGGCGCGGTGGGGGCGGAGATAGCCGCCGACCAGATGCTGCTGTTCGACGTGTTCGACCGGCCCCTCGGCGCCGCCGTGGCATCCGGTCACGCGGTCGGTTACCGCAGCGCCCCATCGGTGGTGGCGCTCACGCGCGCGCTGCAAGACGACGACACCCTGGCGTACCGCATCGACATCGTCGCCAACGAGCGGCGCACGCTCGTCGAGCGCGCCGGCGCACCGGCCCTCGGCTCGTCGCTGCGACGCGGCGTGTGGGAGACGGTGGCCGAGCGCGAGGCCCTGCGCGACGACGACGCCGCCCGGGTCGTCGCCGCGGCCGACACCGTCGGCCCCTTCACCGCGCTGCGGCCCGGCGACGCCGTCGACGCCGCCGCGCTCGGCTTGGGCGCCGAGGCGCTGCGCAACCTCGAGGCCGACCTCGGCCGCGGCTCGCTGGTGCTCGTCCCGACCGAGACGCCCGAGCACCTGGCCTGGTGGAGGGTGGATCCGCTGACGGGCACCACGCTCGGCGTGAGCGCGGACGGCCGCGGCCAGTCGATGACCGAGTACACCATCCAGCTCTACGACATGGGCTTCACGGTGATGTTCGCGGTCAAGGGCCTGATGGAGTGCGAGCAGATCTCGAGCGGCCCGGCGAAGGCCTGCTGCCTGCTGAAGGCGCACCTCAACAACGTCACCGGGCTCGGGCTCGGCGGGATGGTCGGCGGGGCGTTCGGCGCCGGGGCGGGGCTGGCGTTCACCCTCGGCACCGGCTTCGGTGGGACCGACTTCATCGGAGGGGCCACGGGACTCGACTGCGGCGCGTTCTGAGCGACGCTTCGCAGCGGATCGCCCGCGGGCTAGCCCCGGCCGACACCCCACGTCGTGCCGAGCTGGCGAGCCGCGACATCGAGGGCGTCACGGTACGCGCGGCGCACCGCCGCACCGCGCCGTCCTGTCGCGGGGTGCCGTGGTGTGGTTGGGGCCGTGGCCATCATGGTGCCTCCTCCGGTCGTTCGAGTGTGCGACGTCGTCAAGCCCGTTGATCGTCACCAGACGTGTCAGCGCGTCCGCTGCCGCCAGGCGTGCCCGAACTGCCGCGACGCGCCATCGAGCGCGGCGAGGCGCATGAGGTAGCCCACGACGCAGCACGCGGCGGCGATGGCGATGCCGACGCCGATCGCGGACACGCGTGCGAGGGCGTCGTCGACGGACGTGCTGCCGAGCACGCTCACGAGCACCGCGACGAGGACCGCTGCCACGATCGCGCGCTTCGTCCAGGCGCCGGAACGCCGCTGCGCTCGGTGCATCGATGGGGTCGCCTGCGTTGCCATCATGGTGCCTCCCTTGGCTGGTCGTCCGTCGAACGTCGTCGCACCTGGCGATCGACGCCGCGGCCTGCCGTGCCTGGAAGTGTGCAGGGCGCGGCCTGTCTCGCCCCTGTCCGGTTGGTACCGCACCACGGGAGCCCCGCGATCGCAGCAGCGGCTACACTCGGTGCCATGCGCCTGCGCACGCTCGGGGAACTGCGCCTCGAGGGCACGGTCGCCGCTCGGCGACCGAAACCGCTGCTGCTCGTCGCCTACCTCGCACTCGAGGGGCCTCGGGCTCGCTCGCACCTGAGCGAGCTCTTCTGGCCCGACGCCTCGGATCGCCGCAACCGCCTGTCGGTCACGCTGTCACGGCTGCGGCGTGAGGCGCCGGGCGCGATCGAGACCGACGACGATCGCGTCTGGACGAGGCTGGCCTGCGATGCGGTCGACCTCCAGGCTGCGCTCGCAAGACGCGACGTGGGCGAGTCCGAGCGGGTGTACCAGGGCGCGTTCTTGGCGAACCTCGACCTCGCACTCGGCGCCGAGCTCGAGGAGTGGGTCCACGACACGCGTGAGCACCTGGCCGACAGCGTGCGCGAGGCGCTGGTGGCGCACGCACGGGGGTTCGCCGAGCGCCTCGACTTCGGTCGCGCCTCACAGGTCGCGCTTCGCGCCGCGGAGGTCGCGGGCGCAACGGTGCCGGAGCCGGACCTCTTCGCCCTCGTCGCCGACCTGCTCACGGCTGGCACGGAAGACCTCAGCGGCCCCTGGCGGCGGTTGGCGGCCCGTGAAGGCGCCTCGCTCCCGACACCCGCCACGGCGGTCGCAGCGCGTAGGCGCCTCGCGCCGAGCGAATCGACGAGGTCGGTCGACCACAACCTGCCACCCACTGCCACGTCGTTCGTGGGACGCGAGCGCGAGCTGGTCGGTATCACCGAGTTGTTCGATGGGCTCGGGGCCCGCCTCGTCACGCTGCACGGACCCGGCGGCACCGGGAAGACGCGACTCGCGCTGGAGGTTGCCCGCTCCCGGACGCAGGTACCCGGCGTCGATGCGGTGTACCTGGTGCCGTTGGCGAGCGTGCGCTCGGGCGCCGACCTGCCGGCAGCGATCGCGGCGGCGCTCGGTGTAGCGGTCGCGCCGGGCGGCTCGGCGCTCGACGCCCTCCGCTCCACCCATGGCGAACGTCACGTCGTGATCGTCCTCGACGAGGCAGAGCACCTGAGCGACGAGGGACCGGCCTTGTCGGCGCTCCTCACCGCGTTGCCGCACCTGCGCCTGCTGGTGACCTCGAGGCGGCTGCTCGACGTCGAGGAGGAACACGTGTGGCGTCTCGGCGGGCTCTCGCTTCCCGAGCCAGGCGTCGACGCAGCCGCGGACGCGTCGGCGTCGGATGCCGTGCGGCTCTTCGAGCACCGAGCGCGTCGCGCCAGGGCCGATCTGACGCTCACCGAGGCCGACCTGGTGCACGTCACACGGATCTGCCGATTGCTCGAAGGCTCGCCTCTGGCCCTCGAGTTGGCGGCCGTGTGGGTGCGGTCGTTGCCGCCGGCCGAGATCGAGGGCGTGATCGCGAGCTCGCTCGACGCGTTGGCGACCCCGTCACGCAACATCGCGCCGGGTCATCGCAGCATGCGCGCGGTCTTCGACCGCTCCTGGGAGCTCCTCGACCCAGGCGTGCGCGTCACGGCCGCGCGGCTATCGGTCTTCCCAGACGGTGCCTCCGACGACACCGCTGCGGCCGTCGCGCAGGCAGGCGCCTCCGACCTCGCTGCGCTCATCGACGCCTCGCTGCTGCAGCGGGGCGCCGACGGGCGGCTTCGACAGCACACGCTCCTACGCCAGTACGCACGCGAGAGACTCGCCGACGACCCTACCGACGCCGCGGAGACCGAGGCGCGCCTGGTGCAGTCGATGCACACGCTCGCGACGTCGGCAGAACCCCACCTCACCGGGCTGGAGCAGGCGCGCTGGTTGGAGGCCCTCGAAGCCGAGACCAGCGCGCTGCGCACGGCGCTCGAGGTCGCCGAGCGCAGCGACCCGGCGCTCGGGCTGGGCGTCGCCTACGCGCTGCGTCAGTTCTGGTTCGTGCGCTCCCACCTCGGTTGGGTGAGCGCATGCGCCACGCGACTCGTCGAGGCGCTCGGCCGGTCCGGCGACCCGCTGCTCCGAGCCCGGGGTCTCTACGTGGCGGCACTCGCGCCGCCGTGGAGCGTGACGAACGCGGCGCGCATCGACGATGCGCTCACGCTCGCGCGACGCTGCGACGACGCGCTGCTCGTGGCCGAAGCGACCCTGCACGCGGGCACGGTCGCGGGCGCACTCGGTGACGCCGGTGCCGCCCTCGATCATCTCACGGAGGCGCTGACGTCCTTCCAGGAACTGGGCCATCGCGTCGGCGAGGCGGCCGCACTGAACAGACTGGGCGCCCTCGCGTACTTCGCTGGCGACCTCGCCGAGGCGAAGCGCCGTTACGAGGAGAGCCTCGTGCTGGAGACCGAGCTGAACAACGCCTGGGGCATAGGCTCGCGGCTCTACAACCTCGCGATCATCGCGAAGCGCACCGGGGCGTTCGCGGAGGCTCTGACGGCGTACCGACGCTCGCTGCGCTTGAACGTCGAGCTCGGGGACCGGCGCCACGCGGGCCTCGTCCTGGAGGGGTTGGCCTGCCTCGCAGTCGCTCGGGGCGACCCGCTGCGCGCGGCCACGCTCTGGGGGGCGGTCGAGGCGGAGCGCCGCCGGACCTTCCGTCCGCGTGTCGGCATCGAGCTCGAGCACTTCACGAGCGACCTCGCAGAGGCGCGAGCGCAGACGACCGACGACGTGTTCGACGCCTCGTGGGCACACGGCGAGCGAACCGGGTTCGATGCGGTGCTCCAGGCCGAGCTCGACGCAGCGCGCTGAGCCCCAGCGAGCGCTACCATCGACCATGGCGAAGCCCGATTGGGACACCTACTTCATGTCGATCGCCCTGGCGGTCCGCTCCCGCGCGGACTGCACCGGCAACCGCGTCGGCGCGATCCTGGTGCAGGATCGCTTCATCGTCGCCACCGGCTACAACGGCACCCCCTCTGGCGCGCCGAACTGCAGCGAGGGCGGCTGCGAGCGCTGCGCCCACCCGGAGCGCTACCCGAGCGGGCAGGGCTACGACCTGTGCACGTGCGTCCACGCGGAGGCCAACGCCCTCCTGATGGCGGCCCGGGTGGGGATACGCACGAGTGGCAGCACCATCTACACGACCATGCGTCCGTGCTTCGGCTGTTCCGTCAGCCTCGCCCAGGCGGGCGTGGAGCGCGTCGTCTACCTGCACGAGTGGCGCCACCCCGATCCGGCGTACCGCGGCGCCTACGAGGCCCTCCAGGCGCGCTTCGCCGGCGGCCTCACGCGCCTGGACGTCGACGACCCCGACGCGGACTGGGCCGTGCGCAACCGCAGGCCCTGAGCGCCGCGACGTCGCGCGCGGGGCCGGCAACTGATGCGCGCCTGACGCATCCGTCGTATCGTCGTCAGGATCGCATGAGCGAACGTCGGCAGGCCTCCCTCCTCGCGCTCCCCGCCCTCGCGGTGTTCGTCCTGTTCAGCGTGGTCCCGCTCCTCGCCGTGGCGCGCTACGCCACCTGGCGCTGGAGCGGCACGTCCGAACCCGTCGGGGTCGGCGCCGCCAACCTGGTGCGGCTCCTGCGCGACGACGCGTTGTGGCAGTCGCTCGGCACCACGGTGACGTTCGCGCTGATCGCCATGCCGACCTTCATCGCGCTGTCGCTGGTGATCGCGCTGGCGATCGAGGGGCTGCGCGTCGAACGGTTCGTCAAGGCGCTGCTGTTCGCGCCCGGCCTGGTGACCGTCGGCGGCTCCGCGATCGCCTGGTACCTCCTCTACAACCCCGACTTCGGCGTGCTGGTCGAGCTGACGGGTGTGCGCCTGCCGTGGACCACGCAGCCTGCCGCCGCGCTGGCCTACGTGATCGCGTTCACCCTCTGGCAGCAGACGGGGTACGGCGTCCTGGTGGTCTCAGCGGCGCTCAAGGGCGTGCCGCGCGAGGTCAAGGAAGCGGCCCGCATCGATGGCGCCCACGAGCGCGACGTGCGCCGCTTCATCGTGGTGCCGCTGCTCAGGCCGACGCTGGCGTTCCTGACCATCGTCGGGACCGTGCTCGCGCTGCAGTCCTACACGGCCGTCTACCTGCTGACGCGCGGCGGGCCCTTCGGCAGCACGCGGGTGCTCGGCTACTACGTCTTCGAGACGGCGTTCGAGCGCTTCGAGCTCGGCTACGGAGCGGCGCTGACGCTGTTCGTGCTGCTCGTCACGCTGGTGGTGGCGGTGTTGCAGGCGCGCGTCCTGGTCGAGCGCAGCGCGCGCGGAGCGCGGGCGTGATCGTCATGCGCCTGATCACCGCGGCGGTGTGCGTGTTCGTGGCGCTGCCGCTGGCATGGCTCCTCTACGCCGCCTTCATACCGGCCGAGGCGCTCATCGCGGCCAACATCGCGACGTTCGGCGTGACGCTCGAGAACTTCGCGGCACTGCGCGGCACGGGCCTGTGGCGCGCGATGGGCGTGTCGGTCCTGGCCTCGGGCTTGGCCGTTGCTGGGCAGTTGGCGTTCGGCCTGGGCGCGGCCTACGCGATCCGCAACGGCGCGCGGCTGCTCGGGTTGGTCCTGTTGCTGATGGCGATCCCGAGCGAACTGCTGCTCGTGCCGCTCTACCGGCAGCTGCAGACGCTGTCGTTGATCGACACCCTCGGGGCGCTCGTCGTGCCGTTCCTGGCGAGCCCGTTGATCGTGTTCCTCCTGCTGCAGGCGCTGCGGCGCCTCCCGTGGGAGCTGATCGAGGCGGCGCGGCTCGACGGCGCGAGCGAGGGCGTGATCGTCGCGCGGGTCGTGGCGCCGGTGCTGCGGCCCGAGATGGTCGCGGCCGCGGTGCTGGCGTTCGCCGCACACTGGAACCTGGTGCTCTACCCTCGTGTCATGACCACCGAGTCGCTCTGGACCGTGCAGGTGTTCCTCACCGACCTGCTGCGCACCCGCTCGTTCGAGTGGGGGCTGCTCGGCGCCGCCGCGCTCGTCGCCAGTGCTCCGATCCTCATCCTCTACGTCGTGTTCGAGAAGCGCATCATCGCCACCTTCGAGGCAGGGTTCCGCTCGTGACCGCGAGCAGCCACGCCATCGGGGTGGCCGACACCAGGAGGCACCGCATGCCCAGATCCCTTCGGCTCGTCACGCTCTGCACCGTCCTCGCGCTCGCCGCGGCGAGCGCCTCGGCGCAGACCGTGGTCACCTTCTGGCACTCGATGGAGGGTGGTGAGGCGGCCGTCACGGAGCTGGTCGCGTCGTTCAACGCGTCGCAGAGCGAGGTCCGCGTCGACGCCCGCTACATCGGTTCGTACGCCGACGCCCAGACGCGCCTGATCGCCGCGTTCGGCACGAACGACGAGCCGACGCTGTTCCAGGCCGAGATCGGCTTCTTCCCGCAGCTCGTCGGCGACGGCGCCGTGCAAGACCTCGGCGACTTGGTGGCCGAACTCGACGAGGCCTTCCTCGCCGACTTCGTGCCGGGGCTGTGGGCGTACGGCGA